>NZ_JBIVHR010000030.1:40005-60172 GCF_044749305.1 Pseudomonas sp. NPDC089534
GAGGACACGCTGGCGCCGTGGGTCAGGTGACCGCCGTGGGCCAGGCTCATGCCCAGGATGGTGTCGCCGGCCGACAGCAGGGCCAGGTAGACCGCGGCGTTGGCTTGCGAGCCTGCGTGCGGCTGGACGTTGGCGTAGTCGGCGCCGAACAGTTCCTTGGCGCGGTCGATGGCCAGCTGCTCAACCACGTCGACGTATTCGCAGCCGCCGTAGTAGCGCTTGCCCGGGTAGCCTTCGGCGTACTTGTTGGTCAGCACCGAGCCTTGAGCTTCCATTACCGCAGGGCTGGTGTAGTTCTCCGAAGCGATCAGCTCGATGTGTTCTTCCTGGCGCTGAGCTTCTTGCTCCATGGCGGCAAAAAGGTCGGCGTCGTACTTGGCAATAGTCAAATCACGGCTGAACATGGCGGTCCTCAAGGATCGGGGCAGAAAAGGGGGGCATTCTAACCCAACGGGTTTTGGATGGCATATGAAACGACATCATGTCGCAGACAAGTGGCGTTCATGGCCGAATGCGTGGCGTCCGTGCCGGCCTTTTCGCTGGCCAGCGGACGCCCAGAATGTCCGTGTTTCGATGCCGGCATATTGATCCACGGCAAGCCCCTGCGGGCGCCGCGAAACCTCAGTCGAACATGAACAGCGCATCGTTGCTGAACTGCGCCTCGAACCGCCCCGCCGGCATCGGACGGCCGAACAGGTAGCCCTGCACCTCGTCGCAGCCGTGCTCGCGCAGGAAGTCCAGCTGCTCGTGGGTCTCCACGCCCTCGGCGATCACCGCCAGGTTGAGGCTGTGGGCCATGGCGATGATGGCCCGGGCGATCTGCGCGTCCTGCTCGCCGGACGGCAGGCCGTCGACGAAGGTGCGGTCGATCTTCAGCACGTCGATCGGGAACTGCTTGAGGTAGTTCAGCGACGAGTAACCGGTGCCGAAGTCGTCCACCGCGATGCTCAGGCCGAGGTTCTTCAGGCCGTCGAGGATCTGCATCGCTTCGCTGACTTCGCGCATCAGGATGCTTTCGGTCAGTTCCAGCTCCAGGCAGGCCGGCGGCAGGCCGGTTTCGCGCAGGGTGGTGGCGATGCGCGTGCCGAGCTGGCCGTCGGAGAACTGCCGGGCGGAGATGTTCACCGACACCTTCGGCACGCGCACGCGGCTCTGGTGCCAGGTCTTGAGCTGGCGGCAGGCCTCGGCGATCACCCAGTCGCCGACGTCCACCACCAGGCCGAGCTCTTCCAGCACCGGGATGAAGTCCCCCGGCGGCACCAGCCCGCGACGCGGATGACGCCAGCGCAGCAGGGCTTCGGCGCCGGTCAGGCGCTTGCCGTCGCCGCTGAACTGCGGCTGGTAATACAGCACGAATTCGTTCTGCTCCAACGCGTGGCGCAGGTCGCTTTCCAGCTCCAGGCGCTCCAGCGCACTGGCGTTCATGTCGGCCTGGTAGAACTGGAAGTTGTTCTTGCCGCGCTCCTTGGCGTGGTACATCGCGGTGTCGGCGTTCTTCATCAATTGGCTGAGCTCGTTGCCGTCCTGCGGGCTCAGGGCGATGCCGATGCTGGCGGTGACGAAGAACTCGCGGCCTTCGAGCACGAACGGCTTCACCAGGCTGGCGAGAATCTGCTCGGCCACGTGGATCGCCCGGTTGAGCGCCATCTCGCGGCTGGAGCGGTGCTGCAGCAGCAGGGTGAATTCGTCGCCGCCCATCCGCGCCACGGTGTCGTCATCGTCGACGCAGGCCAGCAGGCGCGTGGCCATGTCCTTGAGCATGCGGTCGCCGGCGGCGTGGCCGAGGGAGTCGTTGATCGGCTTGAAGCGGTCGAGGTCGAGGAACATCAGCACCACCCACGACTTCTGCCGGTCGGCCGATTGCAGCGCGGTGTGCAGGCGGTCCTGGAACAGCGTGCGGTTGGGCAGGTGGGTCAGGGCGTCGTAGTAGGCGAGGCGGTGGATGCGCTGCTCGCTGGCCTTGCGCTCGCTGATGTCGCTGAAGAAGCACACGTAGCTGGCCAGGTCGCCTTCGTCGTCGAGCACGGCGGTGATGCCGACCCATGCCGGGTAATGCTCGCCGTTGCGCCGCTTGAGCCAGACCTCGCCTTCCCAGGTGCTGTGCTGGTGCAGCTGCTTGAGCACGTAGCGCAGGTGGGCGTCCTGCTGCTCGTCGACGGTGAGCATGTTCGGCAACTGGTCGAGGACTTCGGCCACCGCGTAGCCGCTGACCCGGCTGAACGCCTCGTTGGCCTGCACGATGTAGCCGGCGGGGTCGGTGATCAGGATCGCCGAGGTCGAGTGCTCGAACACCGTGGCCGCCATGCGCAGGTCTTTCTCGGCGCGGCGCTGCTGGCTGATGTCGCGGCCGACGCCGAGCACGCCTTCGAACGCGCCGTGCTCGTCCCACACCAGCACCAGGCGCAGCTCGATCGGGATCTTGCGGCCGTCGGCCCGCAGGCAGTCGAACAGGAACATCTGGGTCTGCACTTGGCTGCGCAGCAGCGCCAGTTGCTCGGGCTTGTCCAGGGCTTTGCTGACGCGGTCCATCAGGTGATAGATGCCGGTCAGTTGCTGCGGGTTGGCGATGGTCGACTGCCAGCCGTTCTGGAAGATCCACTCGGCGTCATAGCCCAGCACCGCCTGCACCGAAGGGCTGACGTAGTTGAGCGACATCTTGCTGTCGGTGGAGAAGATCACGTCGCTGATGCTTTCGGCCAGCATCCGGTAGCGCTGCTCGCTGTCGCGCAGGGATTCGCTGGCCTCGATCTGCTCGGTGATGTCCTTGGCCACGCCGATGATCCGCGTGACCTGATCGTGCTTGTCCCGGGCCAGCGCCTGTTCGCGGATGTCGAAGCGCCGCCACTTGCCGTCGCGGTGGCGAAAGCGCAACTGGCACTGCAGCAGTTGGCTGTAGCCGGCGTGGCGCTGCAGCTGGCGCGAGCGGTGGTAGTAGTCGGCGTCTTCCGGGTGCAGGAGGATTTCCCAGAAGTACTCGCCCATCTGATGCAGCTCGGTGCGGTTGTAGCCCAGGGTCTGGCCCAGGTGATGGTTGCTGAAGATCATCCGCTGGCTGATCACGTCCTGCACGTACAGGTGGTCCGGCACGGTGCGCACCACGTCCGACCAGAAGCCTTCGCGCTCCAGCAGCGACAGTTCGATCAGCTTGCGGCTGGTGATGTCGTTGATGCTCAGGATCACCGCTTTGTAGTCGTGCTGTTCCTGGGGCAGGCGCAGCACCAGCCACAGGTGCTGGTCGCGGCCGTTGATGTCCGGCAGCTTGATTTCGAGCTCCAGCTGCTTCTGTTGCTGGAGCACGGCGTCGAGCACCTGGTTGCCGATGGCGCAGTGGGTGTGCGGGCGGCCGTCGATCAGCAGCTGCCAGGCGTGCTCGCAGGAATTGACGTTGAGCAGTTGCAGCGCCACCTGGTTGACCTCGGTGATGCGCAGTTCCTGCAGCAGCTGCTGGCGCTGCTGCGGGTGGTCGAGCCAGGCCTTGAGCTGGTCGCTGGTCTGCAGTCGGGCCCTGTCGAACACCTGCTTGAGCCCGGACAGGTCCAGCACGCACAGGGCCACGCCGGTGCCTTCGAAGATGTCCTGGTAGCGGCGCCGGCCTTCATGCAACTGGCGTTGGCGGCGGCGCATGTTGAGCAACGCGATGAACGGCAGCAGCGAGAACGCCAGCCCCAGCAGGCACTTGCCGATGAAGGCCGGCAACAGTTGCTCGAGCACGCGCTGGCGGTCGAACAGGCCGCGCAGTTGCCAGTCGCTGCTGCTCAGCGGCACGGTCAGCACGCTGTTGGTCAGGTCGTCCGGGGTCAGGGTGCTGGTGCGGGTCGTGGGCAGGCCTTCGTCGCGGCTGATGATCTGGTGGTTGATGCGGTTTTCCACCAGCCACAGCGGACGGATGCCGGTGTCGGCCTGTTTGGTCAGCGAGGCGAAGAAGGTCGGGGTCAGGCGCAGCGCCCAGTAGCCGCGGGTGCTGCCGCTGGCCTGGTGCAGCAGCAGGTGCACCACCGAGCCGTCGTCGGCGTTGCTGAAATAGTGGGCCTGGGCCCGGCTGCGGCGCACCAGGTCGCTGAGGTAGTCGGCGTCTTCGCTGGCGGCGTCGCTGTCGCTGAGGACTTTGCCCGAGGGGCTGAGCAGCGCCAGGCTGCGCAGGTCGGGCAGCGACTGCTGGAGCTTGCGCAGCAGCGCCTGCTGTTCGTCGGCTGACTGCGGCTGTTCGACGATCGGTAGCAGGTTGAGGGCGATCTGCGCGTTCAGCGCCATGTTCAGGCTGACCTGGGAGGCGAGGTCGGCGGTGTAGTCGATGGTGTACTGGCGCTGGTTTTTCTGGGTTTCGCGCAGTTGGTCGAGCAGTTGCCAGAACAGCAGCGCGAGCAGCAGAAGCACCAGGGTCGCCAGCGCGCCTTTCAATGTTCCGCGCAGGGGCGAGCCGGGCGCCGGTTGGGTACTGCTCACAGAGGCTGGCGGAGTGACATTGGACAAGCTGGAATCCTGCGGTTTGGCTGGACTGGCGCGACGTGCACTATAAGCCGGACGCCCGAAGGGCGGCTAGCATGCCTTGAGTTGTGGCGAAGTGCCAGCCCCGCTCGGCTGGACTGCCTTCCGTCATTCAGGTAGCTTTGCCGGTTACGCGGGAGCGTTCCAGCTCCTAGACTCAGACTTTTTCCGCGCGCACGCATTGGGCTCTCTCAACTGAACGACGCGCACCGGTCTGGCCAGGCATCGCCTGCGCTCCACTCATTCATCCGTCACTGACCCTAGGTTCTCCATGGCTCAATACGTCTTCACCATGCATCGGCTGGGCAAAGTTGTTCCGCCGAAGCGGGAAATCCTGAAAAACATTTCGCTGTCCTTCTTCCCTGGCGCCAAGATCGGCGTGCTCGGCCTCAACGGCTCGGGCAAATCCACGCTGCTGAAAATCATGGCCGGCGTCGACACCGAGTTCGAGGGCGAAGCCCGCCCGATGCCGGAGCTGAACATCGGTTACCTGCCGCAGGAGCCGCAACTGGATCCGGCCAAGACCGTGCGTGAAGTGGTCGAGGAAGCGGTCAGCGTGATCAAGGACGCCCAGGCCCGCCTGGACGAGGTCTATGCCGCCTACGCGGAGCCGGACGCCGACTTCGACAAGCTGGCCGCCGAACAGGCCAAGCTCGAAGCGATCCTGCAGGCCAGCGACGGCCACAACCTGGAGCGCCAGCTGGAAGTCGCCGCCGACGCGCTGCGCCTGCCGGCCTGGGACGCGAAGGTCGAACACCTGTCCGGCGGTGAGAAACGCCGCGTGGCCCTGTGCCGCCTGCTGCTGTCCGCCCCGGACATGCTGCTGCTCGACGAGCCGACCAACCACCTGGACGCCGACTCCGTCGCCTGGCTCGAACACTTCCTGCACGACTTCCCGGGCACCGTGGTGGCGATCACCCACGACCGTTACTTCCTGGACAACGTCGCCGGCTGGATCCTGGAACTCGACCGCGGCGCGGGCATTCCTTACGAGGGCAACTACTCGGGTTGGCTGGAAGCCAAGTCCGAGCGTCTGGCCCAGGAATCCAAGCAGCAGTCCGCCCACGAAAAGGCCATGAAGGAAGAGCTGGAGTGGGTGCGCAAAGGCGCCAAGGCCCGCCAGTCCAAGTCCAAGGCACGTCTGGCCCGCTTCGAGGAAATGCAGTCGCAGGAATTCCAGAAGCGCAGCGAGACCAACGAGATCTACATCCCGGCCGGTCCGCGCCTGGGCGACAAGGTCATCGAATTCAAGAACGTCACCAAGGGCTACGGCGACCGTGTGCTGATCGACAACCTGTCGTTCTCCATGCCTAAAGGCGCGATCGTCGGCGTGATCGGCGGCAACGGCGCCGGTAAGTCGACCCTGTTCCGCATGCTGATGGGCAAGGAAACCCCGGACTCCGGCAGCATCGAGATCGGCGAGACCGTGCAGTTGGCCTGCGTCGACCAGAGCCGCGAAGACCTGGACGGCAGCAAGACCGTGTTCCAGCAGATCTCCGACGGTTCCGACCAGATCCGCATCGGCAGCTACGAGATCCCGTCGCGCACCTACGTCGGCCGCTTCAACTTCAAGGGCGGCGACCAGCAGAAGTTCGTCAAGGACCTGTCCGGCGGTGAGCGCGGCCGTCTGCACCTGGCGCTGACTTTGAAGGAGGGCGGCAACGTCCTGCTGCTCGACGAACCGTCCAACGACCTCGACGTCGAAACCCTGCGTTCCCTGGAAGAGGCCCTGCTGGACTTCCCGGGCGCCGCCATTGTGATCTCCCACGACCGGTGGTTCCTTGACCGCGTCGCGACCCACATCCTGGCGTACGAAGACGACTCGCAAGCGGTGTTCTTCGAAGGCAACTACACCGAGTACGAAGCCGACCGCAAGAAACGCCTCGGCGACGCAGCGGCCCAGCCGCACCGCGTTCGCCACAAGAAGCTGGCCTGATCCGGCTGGCGGCATGAACGAGAACGGAGCCTTCGGGCTCCGTTTTTTTTTGCCTGCGTTCTTTCAGTGAAACCGCATCGTGGCCATCGCCAGCAGGCTGGCTCCCACAGGTTTCCGTGTCCGGCTCCCACACTGCGGGAGCCAGCCGGCCGGTGATCTGCGGCCAGCACAAAACCTGTGGAAGCCAGCCGGCCGGTGATCCGCGGCCAACGCAACACCTGTGGGAGCTGGCTTGCCAGCGATAGGGCCGGCACATCCGGCATCACCGGTGGCTGATCCAGCGCCCGCGACTGCGGGAGCCTGCCGGCCGATGATTGGCGGCCAACGCAACAACTGTGGGAGCTGGCTTGCCAGCGATAGGGCCGGCACATCCGGCATCACCGTTGGCTGATCCAACGCCCGCGACTGCGGGAGCCAGCCGGCCGGTGATCTGCGGCCGGCGCAACACCTGTGGGAGCCAGCCTGCTGGCGATGGCGTCAGTGAAGACGGTCGCTTAGGTCGGCTCGACGCGGATCACCTCGATCACTCGATCGCCGGCCGGGCGTTGCCACAGCACTTCGTCGTTGAGGCGGGCGCCGAGCAGCGCCCGGCCCAGGGGCGAGCTCCAGTTGATCAGGCCGCGGGCGACGTCGGCCTGGTCTTCGCCCACCAATTGCACCCGGCGCTCGGTGCTGTGCTCGTCGGCGTAGGTCACCCAGCTGCCGATCTGCACCTTGTCGGTCGAGGTGGCGGCGGGCACCACCTGGGCGCTGCCGACGCGCTGCATGAAATAGCGCAAGTCCCGGTCGAGATCGGCCAGGCGTTGCTTGTCGGCCTGATCGCCCTTTTCCGATTGTTCGGCGTGCAGGGCCTGCAGTTCGGCCACCTTGGCCTGCAGCAGCGCAAAGCCCTGGGGCGTGACGTAATTGGGTTGCGTGCTGACCTGCCGCTCGACCGGCTGGTCGGCCTGCGCGGCGGCGTTGTCTTCATTGACGAAAGCGCGGCTCATGGTCGCCTCCTTTGAAGGGCCTTCTTTGATGGGGTCGGCACATGGTCGCAGGCCTCGGGCCGGCGCGGATGTCTGGAAGCGACCTACGGCGAGCGATAGGCCCGCGCGGCATCCCGGTCTTTCTGCTGCTGCCAGGCGCGTTCGCGCTCATCCCGATGTTCGTTGCGGTAGTCGTCGCGGTCCTTGCTCTCCATCATGGCCTGGCACTGGCGGAAGCCATCGCTCCAGCCTTCGGCGTACTGCGCGTCCTTGAGGTAGCGCGGCACGTCCTTGCGGAACTCTCCGCCGATCGATCCGGCCGCCTGTCGGCCGCTGATGCAGCCGTCGTCGAAACCGTCGGCGAAGGCCGGTGGATAACCTTTGGCGATCAACTCTTCATGGGTGCTCTGGCAACCGCCGACCAGCAACAACACGCCCAGCAACCCTGCACACCGCCACATCTCGTTCTCCCGGGCCGTTTCACGGCTGATACGGGAAAGTCTAGAAGCGGATTCGTCCGGCGTGCGTGAAAGGCATGTGAGCAATTCGTTGAACACCTGCCAATCCCCTGTAGGAGCGAGCCTGCTCGCGATTCGGTTCTTCAGCCGACGAATGCGTGGGCTGGCACACCGCAATCGCGAGCAGGCTCGCTCCTGCAGGGGACGGTGGGGGATCAGTAGTGATACCACTTCACCTCAAGCATCACTTCGGTCTGCGGGGTGGCCAGGTGGCTGAATTCGCGTTCGGCGCTCAGGCGCAGGCCGAGGTTGCGCGACAGTTCCCACTGCTGGTTGAGGCTCAGGCTGCGGCGCACTTCGCCGTTGGTGAAGTAATCGCCCTTGGCCTCCAGGCTGAGGTTGCCCAGCGGGTTTTTCCACAGCACGCCGCTGTTGAAGCCGGCGGCGGGGGCGATGAACCCGGCGAAGTCGTTGTTGTGCTCGATCCGCACGGTGCCGAGGGCGAAGCCGAGCATGTCCTCGCCGAGCTGCCAGGTGCCGCCGCCACCGCCGTTGACGTGGCTGACCAGGGTTTCGTCGTCATGCTTGCCCGGCACCCTTTCGAGGCCGCCGGTGACCTGCCACGACAGCGGCTGCAGCAGCGCGTTGCGCGGGGTCAGGGAGCGGATGGTGGCCAGGTCCAGCCGCTGGAACTGCCAGTCGTTGCCCTCGTACTGGCGCAGTTTCATCTGCAGGATTTCGATCTGCGCGCCCAGCGGAAAGCTTTCGGCGTTATCGTTCAGGTCGTGGTAGGCCATGCGCAGGCCGTACTCGCCGAATGCCCGGTCGCCGCGGGTGCCGAGGCCGGCCTGCCAGGTGCGCGATTCGTGTCCGTCCTCGGGCAGGCCGGGGCGGGGGATCTCCAGCTCCGGCGCCGGGTTCTTGTTTATCGCCCGCAGCAGTTCGAAGCTGCGTTGGGCCCGCTGCGGGTCGCGTTCCTGTCCGTTGGCGCGGTAGCGCTCCAGGCGGTAGGCGGCATCGATGACCAGCGCCTGACGCTCGCGGGGCAGGGCCTTGAAGGCGGGCGCCTGCAACTGCTGCTGGTCGGCGCTGACCTTCAGCACCCAGTCCTGTTCGTCGTCGCTCAACGGCTCGGCGCGGCTGAGCAGTTCGCGTTCACGGGACGGACGGTATTCGATGTGCTCCACCAGGCCCGCCTCTTTCACCGCTTTGACGGTGTCGGTGGGAATGGCCGTGAGCGGGAACTGTTCGGTCAGGCGCAGGCCCGGGCGGGCCACCTGCAGCAGTTCGAGCAGGCGGTAGGAGCAGTTCTCGTCGAAGAAGAAGTAGTCGAACTTGATCTGCTTGAGCTCCCACACATGCTCGACCATGCGCGCGGTTTCCTGCGGCGTCAGGTTCAGCCGGTATTCCCACAGGTCGCGGTTCTCCAGGCTGCGGTACTCGGAGAGCTTTTCCTGGTAGGGCACCAGGGCGAACAGCCCCGGATAGCCGCCCATCAGGCCTTTCCAGGCATACAGGATGCTGTTGTCCGAGCCTTCGATGTAGGCGCCGAAGTTGATCGCGTAGCTGAGCAGCGAGGTCTTGTCGCTTTGCACGTCGGCCTGGTCGATGCGCAGCAGCGTGTGGCCGAACATCGACGACGGGCTGTTGAGGTAGGCCGCCGGGAAGATCATCACCGCGCCGTGGGGCGAGACGTCCTTGAACCATTGCCGGAATTCGGCGCAGTCCGGGGCCGGCAGATCCTTGAGGCTCAGTTGCGCCTTGAGCCAGCGGGTGCGGGCCGGGTACACGCATTGGGCGTGCCGTTCACCGAGGCTGGCCGGGGCGTACAGCGCCTGCACGGTGGCGGCCAGTTCGCGGTCGGGGTGTTCGTTGCCGTCGGCGGCGAGGAAGAACCGGCTGTCGCTGACATAGCTGCGCCAGCCGCCGAGCTTGGCGGTCTCGTAGTGGCCCAGGGAAATCCAGAAACGGTCGTTGGCCGTTTGCTGCAAACGTTGGGGATCGATGTGGGGCGCGGCGGACAGCGGGGCGCAGGCACACAGCGCCAGCCAGGCAAGGCGTTTGAGCATAAGTGGCAACTTAAGTCGAAAAGTGCGAAGACCCCAGGAGCGAAAGCCGAGTCAGCCGATCCGGGTAGGAATCCTGTGGCGAGGGAGCTTGCTCCCGCTGTGGCGCGCAGCGGCACCTCTCAAGCAGGGGGAGCGCTACGCACTCCAGCGGGAGCAAGCTCCCTCGCCACATAAAGCAAAACCCGCTCCCCGAAGGAAGCGGGCGGGGGCCTGGCTTAGGCCTGGGTCGCGTACTTGGCCAGACGAGGGTCGGCCTTCAGCACCGCCAGGGTGTTGGTGTGCACGTCCTCGGCGGTCACGTCAGCCTTGCTGAAGATCTGCTGGAAGTGCTCGTGGGTCACGGCGGCGAAGTGCGCGCGGTCTTCCGGCGCCACGCCCAGCACCACGGCGTAGGTGGTCAGCGCTTCGCCCTGGCCCTTGGCCATGTCTTCGGACAGCTCGTTCATCATGCCGTTCATGGCAAACCAGGACTTGCCGCCGTAGGTCAGCGCCGCGTTGGTGGAGCAGCCGTTGGTGCCGGAGGTCATGCCGAACGTCGCGTTGCCGGAGGTGCCGTTGGTGGTGGAGGCGAGGAAGTGGGCCGGCGTGCCGCGCTGGCCTTCGAACAGCATGTTGCCCCAGCCGCAATCAGGGCCGCCCGGCGCCTGGGCCATGGCATTGATGGATACAGCGGTGAAGAGAGTACCGAGAAGAATCCGTTTCATAGCTTTGTTCTCTTTATGTGCGTACCAATGGACAGGGTTCTGGCCCCCCCAAGCTCTGTGCGTACAGACCCGAACGGCGCCAGTGGGCCGGTATTCGTTCCAGCCGCGCAGCTTGGAGTTTAGGCACGTTCGCCGGGTTCCGTCACATTTTCCTTCAGATTCGCGCAGGGGTTGCGGTTTCGCGCGGCACCGTCGGCCGCGCATCGCCGCAAGGCGCCTTGCCAGTGGGTACGGGCAGCGCCAGAATGCCTCTTATCTGCCCCGCCTGATTGTTAAGGAAGCCCGATGCCTGATCCTGTTGCCGCCAGTTTGCGTCTGGCGCCCGAAGCGCTGACCCGTCCGTTTTCCGCTGAACAGTTCAGCTTCACCACCACCAACGATCTGGAGCCCTTTCGCGGCGTGCTCGGCCAGGAACGCGCGGTCGAAGCCTTGCAGTTCGGCGTGGCCATGCCGCGCCCCGGCTACAACGTCTTTGTCATGGGCGAGCCCGGCACCGGCCGCTTCTCGTTCGTCAAACGTTACCTGAAGGCCGAAGGCAAGCGCCTGCAGACCCCGGCGGACTGGGTCTACGTCAACAATTTCGACGAGCCGCGCGAGCCCCGCGCCCTGGAGCTGCCGTCGGGCACCGCCGGCGCGTTCATCAATGACATCAACGGCCTAATCGACAACCTCCTGGCGACCTTTCCGGCCGTCTTCGAACACCCGTCCTACCAGCAGAAGAAAAGCGCCATCGACCGCGCCTTCAACCAGCGCTACGACCGTGCGCTGGATGTGATCGAGCGCCTGGCCCTGGAGAAGGACGTCGCCCTGTACCGCGACAGCAGCAACATCGCCTTCACCCCGATGTTCGAGGGCAAGGCGCTGGACGAGGCGGAGTTCGCCCAGTTGCCGGAAGCCGACCGCGAGCGCTTCCACGAGGACATCTCCGCGCTGGAGGAGCGCCTCAACGAAGAGCTGGCCAGCCTGCCGCAGTGGAAGCGCGAGTCGAGCAACCAGCTGCGCCAGCTCAACGAAGAGACCATCACCCTGGCGCTGCAGCCGTTGCTGGCGCCGCTGTCGGAAAAGTACGCCGAGAACGCAGGCGTCTGTGGCTATCTGCAGGCGATGCAGGTGTACCTGCTCAAGACCGTGGTCGAGCAACTGGTGGACGACAGCAAGACCGACGCCGTCGCCCGCAAGCTGCTGGAGGAGCAATACGCCCCGAGCCTGGTGGTCGGCCATCCGGTCAGCGGCGGCGCGCCGGTGGTGTTCGAGCCGCACCCGACCTACGAAAACCTGTTCGGCCGCATCGAGTACACCACCGACCAGGGCGCGCTCTACACCACGTACCGGCAGTTGCGCCCGGGTGCGCTGCACCGGGCCAACGGCGGTTTCCTGATCCTCGAGGCGGAAAAGATGCTCGGCGAGCCGTTCGTGTGGGATGCGCTCAAGCGCGCCCTGCAGTCGCGCAAGCTGAAGATGGAGTCGCCGCTCAGCGAAATGGGCCGCTTCGCCACCGTGACCCTGACCCCGCAGCACATTCCGCTGCAGGTCAAGGTGATCATCATCGGCGCCCGCCAGCTGTACTACGCGCTGCAGGACCACGATCCGGACTTCCAGGAGATGTTCCGCGTCCTGGTGGACTTCGATGAAGACATCCCGATGGTCGACGAAAGCCTGGAGCAGTTCGCCCAGTTGCTCAAGACCCGCACCTCGGAAGAGGGCATGGCGCCGCTGACCGCCGGCGCGGTGGCGCGCCTGGCGACCTACAGCGCCCGCCTGGCCGAGCATCAGGGGCGGTTGTCGGCGCGGATCGGCGACCTGTTCCAGCTGGTCAGCGAAGCGGACTTCATTCGTCACCTGGCCGGCGACGAGATGACCGACGCCGGCCACATCGAACGGGCGCTGAAGGCCAAGGCCACCCGCACCGGGCGCGTGTCGGCGCGGATCCTCGACGACATGCTCGCCGGGATCATCCTGATCGACACCGACGGCGCGGCGGTGGGCAAGTGCAACGGGCTGACCGTGCTGGAGGTCGGCGATTCGGCGTTCGGCGTGCCGGCGCGGATTTCCGCCACGGTGTACCCGGGCGGCAGCGGCATCGTCGACATCGAGCGCGAGGTCAACCTCGGCCAGCCGATCCACTCCAAGGGCGTGATGATCCTCACCGGCTACCTGGGCAGCCGCTACGCGCAGGAATTCCCGCTGGCGATCTCCGCGAGCATCGCGCTGGAGCAGTCCTACGGCTACGTCGACGGCGACAGCGCGTCGCTGGGCGAGGCGTGCACGCTGATTTCGGCGCTGTCCAGGACACCGCTCAAGCAGTGCTTCGCGATCACCGGTTCCATCAACCAGTTCGGCGAGGTGCAGGCGGTCGGCGGGGTCAACGAGAAGATCGAAGGCTTCTTCCGCCTCTGCGAAGCGCGCGGGCTGACCGGCGAGCAGGGCGCGATCATTCCCAAGGCCAACGTCGCCACGCTGATGCTCGACGAGAAGGTGCTGGCGGCGGTGCGCGCCGGGCAGTTCCACGTCTATGCGGTGAGCCAGGCCGACGAGGCGCTGAGCCTGCTGGTGGGCGAGCCGGCCGGTGAGCCGGACGCCGATGGCCAGTTCCCGGAAGGCAGCGTCAACGCTCGCGTCGTGGAGCGTCTGCGGGTGATCGCCGAGATGATCAGCGAAGAGGACCTGAAGGAAGCCGAGAAGGAAGCGGCCCAAGAGGCGCTGGCCGAAGCCAAGCCGGCCTGACGGCCGATGCGGTCAACCTGTGGGAGCCAGTCTGCGGGCGATTGCGGCGTGTCATTCGACATCTGTTTGTCTGACATTCCCGATCGCCAGCGGGCTGGCTCCCACAGTCGTATTTGGGCGGGAACGTGCGGGAAAGTGCCATCACTCTGGCGCCAAAATTCACACAATGACCATTCGGCGCCTTCTGGTCGTATCCGGTTGGCGCAGACGACTTTTCTTCTATTCTCAGCTCAAGGACATCGAGAGCATCACTGGATCGAAACAGCCTTCCCTTGAGGGTTGAACACCGGCTTCACCGAGGGTCGCCGCCATGTCGCGCAACCTCTGCCTCACCCGTCAATGCCTGGGTCTCGTGACCCGTATCGAATGCGCCATCAAGCCCCTGGCCGGCGACACCGGCATGTGGACGCTGCTCTTCGCCGCCGGCATGGCCGGCGAACAACCTTCCGCCATCAAGGCCCAGGGTCCTTTCCACGGGCCGGTCGCCGCCGAGTCGATACTCGACACCATCGTCGAAAGCCTCACGATGCACGGCTATGAACTGGCCAACGACCCGCAGATCTGGAGCCTGCACCTGCAGGCCCAACTGCGGCAGATCAACGGTGGACGCAGCCGCAGCCTCAACTGACCGGCCTGTGTCCGGGGTCAGGGCGCCGTGCCCGGCGCCTGCGCCTTGTCGAGTTTGACCTCAAAGCCGTACTGCACGGTGGCGAGGTCGGTTCGCCGGTAGGCTTCCACCTGCGTCGGACGGCCGTAGAAATAGTGCACGCCGAAGACCGCCGGCCCCTCTGCGCCGGCATCGTGGCTGACCGACAGAATCGGCTTGAGGTAATGGTCGCTGCCGTCCTTGACGAAAAAGCGCCATTGGCCGTCCACGAACCGTTTCAGGTCCACCACCAACGCATTGCCGCGGATGTCCAGGCCCTTGGGCAGGGACGTGGCGTCGAACGACTGCTTCTCCACCGTGGCCAGGAACAGCGGCATCGACCCGACCGCAAACGCCGGGGTTTCCGGGAACAGGTTCAGGTCATAGGTGATCGTGCCCGATAGCGGATCGACCTGGTACGCCTCCGGCGGCAACTCGATCGGCTCGTCCCTTTGCCCGCCGCGCTTTTGCGTGAAGAAGGTCACCGGACTGTCGCCCGGGTTGAAGTCGTCGCCGAGCAGCTCGTCGTTGAAGGTCCGGCGGTGACGGAATTCGATCCGGGCGGCACTGGGTTCTTCTACCGATTGGTGGATGCGGATGCTGTCCTTCAGCTGCTGCTCGGTCAGGGACGCGCCCTTGAGCCAGTCCGGGGCCTGGTCGTCATACACCGTCACCGGCAGTTCCAGCGGCTGCACGGTTTTCTCGGTGGTGCGCGGATCGAAGCGGCGAACCGGCAGATCCAGGTGCCTGCGGGTCACGGTCACCTGCGAGAAATCCAGCAGGCTGACTTCGAGGGCTTCGACCGGGCCATGGAAGTACACCTTGTTGTAGTAGCGCCGGTGCTGCTGCTCAAAGGCGCGCTGCTCGTCGTTGAGCTGCTTTTCCAGGGCGTCGCTCCAGGCCTTCTGCTGCTGCAGGTGCGCCAGTTGCTTTTGATAGAAGGCGATCTGTTCCGGGCTTTCCTTGATCACGCCGGCCCATCTCAGGTACTGGCCGGTGCCGTCGCGGGCCTGGACGATCAACGGGTTGAGCGAGGTGCCGCCGACCTCCGGCGCAAGCGGCAGGCTGTTGCTGAATTCGACTTCGGCGTAATCCTTCCCAAGCTTCAGCAACGTGACGCTGAGGTTGCCGTCGGTGCGGGTCTGGCCGATGTCCTTTTTGTCCAGGTTGAAACTGTGCAGGCGTTTGGGGGCGATGACCTCGACCGCGCCTTGCAGGCCGACCGGTTGCGGCTGGCTTTTGCGGTCGATGTTCAGGCCTTCGATGAAGGGATAGGTCACGGTCAGGTCGTCAGGGTGGGTGGCGTTGGAGCTGGACGGGCTCAGCTGGATGCCCGGATCGGTCTCCGACCATTCCGCCTGCCAGGCGATCATCCGCTTGTTGCTCAGACTCACCGATTGCCATTCCACGCCGTGAGGGAACAGGAAGCCGCCGGGAACGTTGAGATGGAAGGGGAACACCGGTTGCAGGTCGGTGAGGTAATCGGAGCCGGAGTCCTTGCGCAGCACGAACAGACCGTTGATGAACGTGTCGACCAACGCCTGCGGCGTCGGGTAATGCTTGAGCACGCCGAGGGCGTCTTCGCCGTACTCGGTTCTGGCCGGTTGGCCGTCGAGCCGCTGCCGGGCGTTTTCGAGCGACAGCAGCGAGCCGCCGAGTGCGGTGACGGCGTCCTTGAGTTTAGGGTCGGTGATGGCGTCCAACGACTGCTCGAACTGTGCGGCCCTTTCCTCAAGGCTCTGGCCGTGCTTTTCGTCGTCCGGCGAGCAGGCGCCCAGCAACAGGGCGAGGCACATTCCGACGGTCGTCAGCGGCAATCGCACATCCATTTCCAGTCGTCCTGTCCGATTTCTCTGGGCTGTCAATGATCTGGACACTAGCAGAAAAACTTTGACACACACGCGCAGGTGGCGGATTTCCGGGCGGTTTCTGGCGGTCATGGGCGGCTGATATACTCGCCGCCGATTACAACCCCCCTTGTGTGAGATTCAATGGAACGCTTTATCGAAAACGCAATGTACGCCTCACGCTGGCTGCTGGCGCCGATCTACATCGGCCTGTCCCTCGGGCTGCTGGCGCTGGCGCTGAAATTCTTCCAGGAAGTCTTCCACGTCATCCCCAACGTGTTCGAGATGGCCGAATCGGAACTGATCCTGGTGCTGCTGTCGCTCATCGACATGGCGCTGGTGGGCGGCCTGCTGGTGATGGTGATGATTTCCGGCTACGAGAACTTCGTCTCCCAGCTGGACATCGACGACAGCAAGGAAAAGCTCAACTGGCTGGGCACCATGGATTCGTCGTCGCTGAAGATGAAGGTCGCGGCCTCGATCGTGGCGATCTCCTCGATCCATCTGCTGCGCATCTTCATGGACGCCAAGAACGTCGACCCCGAACACCTGATGTGGTACGTGATCATCCACATGACCTTCGTTATCTCGGCGTTCGCCATGGGTTACCTGGACAAGGTCACCAAGCACTGAGCCGTGACGGGGGCGCTTGCCCGGCGATTCCCCCGTCAAGCAGGAAAAACACCGCCCGTCCGTTGCAAAACAGACGGGCGGTCTCGTTCATGGCTTGTGCTTTGTCCTGCCGAAGCCTATCCCTGTAGGCGTCCAGACCCGCCATCGCGTGAGGTGCGCCCATGAACCTGCAAGAGCTGAATGCGTTTGCCGTCGCCAGGAAGGTCGATGAACTGAACCTGATCTCCATGGAGGGCGGAATCTACCTGCTCGAAGCGCGGGTGCACGGTGCGGCGTACCCGCTCAGCGACACCCACGGCCAGATGCTGAAGCTGCGCTCGGTGGAGCACGCCCGGGATCTGCTGCACAACTTCCCGGTCTTGCCGTTCAACCTTGTCCACACCTCGGTGCACGATGAAATGTGCGGCCTTGGCGCCAGCGGCGAGGAAAGCCTGAAGGTGCCGCTGGCCTGGCGTTCGGCGCTGTAGGTCCTGCGGCCTCATCAATGCCTTGGCATCTGTGCTAGTCTGCTCGCCCTTTTGGTTCCGGGCGCGCCGGGACGCGCTGTGCACGCACGGCTTGTCCTGAGGCCGTCCGCACAGCGGAGCAGTGTCATGTCCGAAGTAAATCTGTCCACCGACGAAACCCGCGTCAGCTACGGCATCGGCCGTCAGCTGGGCGACCAGCTGCGCGACAACCCGCCACCGGGCGTCAGCCTGGACGCCATCCTGGCCGGCCTGACCGACGCGTTCGCCGGCAAGCCAAGCCGTGTGGGCCAGGAAGAAATGTCCGCCAGCTTCAAGGTGATCCGCGAAATCATGCAGGCCGAAGCCGCTGCCAAGGCTGAAGCCGCCGCCGGCGAAGGCCGTGCGTTCCTGGCCGAAAACGGCAAGCGCGAAGGCATCACCACCCTGGCTTCCGGCCTGCAGTTCGAAGTGCTGACCCAGGGCGAAGGCGCCAAGCCGACCCGTGAAGACAACGTGCGCACCCACTACCACGGCACGCTGATCGACGGCACTGTGTTCGACAGCTCCTACGAGCGCGGCCAGCCTGCGGAATTCCCGGTCGGCGGCGTGATCGCCGGTTGGACCGAAGCCCTGCAACTGATGAATGCCGGCAGCAAATGGCGTCTGTACGTGCCGAGCGAACTGGCTTACGGCGCGCAAGGCGTGGGCAGCATCCCGCCGCACAGCGTTCTGGTGTTCGACGTCGAGCTGCTCGACGTTCTGTAAGGACTGGCCTGCCTTGATGGCAGGCTGATGTGGGAGCCAGCCTGCTGGCGATGCGGTCGACCGGGTGTTCCTTCAATGCCGGGTCGATGCCATCGCGGGCAGGTCCGCTCCCACGGTTCCTGCGGTGGTTCTCATACTTCGATCTTGTTGTGCAGCTCACCGGTCGGGCGCAAGGCCCGGGCGTAGCAGAACAGGAACAGATTGCGCACCAGTTCCTTGAGCACCAGCGGTTCGCTGGAACTCAGGCCGTTGACGTCCAGGTCTCCCTGATCCTGCAGCTCGTGCAGGGCTTCCTCTTCCAGCACCGCACAGACTTCCCCGGTTTCCCGATGCAGGATCCGCAGGTAGGGATGCGGCCGATCCAGCCAGGCGTCGATCAGATAAGTCATGGTTCTCATCTCCATTGAAAGGGTTTCAATGAGAATAATTCTTATTCGTCAAATAGCAAGCGCCTATTGGCGGTTTGTGGATTTTTGCGGGTAAAGATTGCGTAAGGTCAAAACGGCAGGCGTTTGGCCATTATTCTGGGGCGGGGAGCGCGAGGGCGAGGGCGAGGATGATGCGCCATCCCGCGTCGGGCGCGGGATGGAGGAGGGCGGGTTCAGACCTTTCTGACGAACTCGGACTTGAGCTTCATCGGGCCGATGCCGTCGATCTTGCAGTCGATGTCGTGGTCGCCGTCGCACAGGCGGATGTTCTTGACCTTGGTGCCGACCTTGACCACCAGCGAGGTGCCCTTGACCTTCAGGTCCTTGATCACGGTGATGGTGTCGCCGTCCTGCAGGACATTGCCCACCGCGTCTTTCTTCACGGTGTCTTCGGATGCCGCGTCGGCCTCACCGTTGGCGGACCATTCGTGGGCGCACTCCGGGCACACCAGTTGGGCACCGTCTTCGTAGGTGTATTCGGAATTGCATTTCGGGCAGGGTGGCAACGTGCTCACTAAGGCTCCTTGGTATGAGGATCGTTAAAGGGCGCACATTGTATAGGGTTTTGCGCGAAGGGTGACACTGCCTGGAAAGCACTGTGGGAGCGAACCCCCTTGCGATAGCTTCTTGCGCTATCGCGAGCAGGCTCGCTCCCACAGGGTGGCAAGCAGGATCAGTGCGTGCGGGCGACCGCGAATTCGCTCAGCTCAACCAGGGCATCGCGGTATTCGCTGGCCGGCAGCGCTTCGAGGCACTTGATCGCGCGGGCCACGTAGTCGCGGGCCAGCTGCGCGGTGTAGTCCAGCGAGCCGGACGCTTCGACCGCCGCGCGGATGCTTTCGAGGTCTTCGATGCCGCCTTTCTGGATCGCCTGGCGCACCAGGGCCGCCTGTTCCGGCGTGCCTTCGCGCATGGTGTAGATCAGCGGCAGGGTCGGCTTGCCCTCGGCCAGGTCGTCGCCGACGTTCTTGCCCAGCGTGTCGGCGTCGCCCTTGTAGTCGAGCAGGTCGTCGACCAGTTGGAACGCCACGCCCAGGTGGTCGCCGAAGGTGCGCAGGGCCTCGGCCTGTTCGGCGGTGGCGCCGGCCAGCGCGGCGGCGCTGTGGGTCGAGGCCTCGAACAGCATCGCGGTCTTGCCGCGGATGACTTCCATGTAGGTCTCTTCGGTGGTGCTGGCGTCACGCACCTTGGACAGCTGCAGCACTTCGCCCTCGGCGATGATGCGCGTGGCCTGGGACAGGATCTTCATCACCGGCATCGAGCCCAGTTCGACCATCATCTCGAACGAGCGCGAGTACAGGAAGTCGCCGACCAGCACGCTCGGGGCGTTGCCCCACATGGCGTTGGCGGTCGAGCGGCCGCGGCGCATGCCGGACATGTCGACCACGTCGTCATGCAGCAGGGTCGCGGTATGGAGGAATTCGATGGTGGCGGCCAGCAGGCGCAGGTCGTCGCCTTCGCGGCCCAGGGCCTTGCCGCACAGCAGCACGAGCAGCGGGCGCAGGCGTTTTCCGCCGGCCGACGTGATGTAGTCGCCGATTTTCGATACCAGCGGCACTCGGGAAGTCAGCTGCTTCTTGATGATGCCGTCGACGGCGCTAAAATCGTCCGCCACCGCGCGGTAGAAAGCTTGGGGTTGCATCAGAGACAGGTGCTCCAGAAGGGTTGCGCGGCATGCTAGGACCCACGTCCGCAGGTGTCAAGGCGCGATGGACGGCCCCTTGCGCGGCGTCGGCGGCTTGCGTACAATCGCGCACCCTGAACTTCCTGGGCAGCACCTGCCTTACGCAATTGCACTTGGGCCGTTCCAGCCCCATGCAGCCATGCCAGCCAATACCTCTTCCTATAAAGTGCTTGGTGAGCATGATTATCGGATAAATACCATGTACGCAGTAATCGTTACCGGCGGTAAGCAATACAAAGTCGCTGAAGGTGAATACCTGAAGATCGAAAAACTGGAAGTCGCCACCGGCGAATCCGTGACCTTTGACCGCGTTCTGCTGGTCGCTGCTCGGCGGCGGGGTCTCCGGCACCACGGACTCGGCGTAGGCGATGGCC
>NZ_JBIVHR010000031.1:0-60150 GCF_044749305.1 Pseudomonas sp. NPDC089534
GCCAAGTCCCCTGTGGGAGCCAGCCTGCTGGCGATAGCGGTCTGGCAGACACCTCGTTGCCGGATGTGCCGCCGTCATCGCCAGCAGGCTGGCTCCCACACCGTTCTGGGGTGACCGCAGACTCTGCATCAGGCCAAGTCCCCTGTGGGAGCCAGCCTGCTGGCGATAGCGGTCTGGCAGACACCTCAATGCCGGATGTGCCGCCGTCATCGCCAGCAGGCTGGCTCTCACACTGTTCTGGGGTGACCGCAGACTCTGCATAAGGCCACCGTCCGTCTCCGATCTGTCACCAATGCCGGCTACCCTCGTCGGGTTCATCCCCAGAGCCCCTGCCATGTTCAAAGGCTTGTCCCTGTGTCTGCTGCTGATCAGCCTTGCGGTGCGCGCCGAGGAGTGGCCGGTCGACCCGCAAGCGGCCGGCCCGGCCATCGAGGCCCTGGAGGCCTACGCTTTTCCGCCCCGCGATGACAGCACCCGCCAGGGCATCCGCACCGACGCCTTGCTGGTGATCCGCGACGGCCGATTGGTCTATGAGCGCTACGCCGGGCCGACCACCGCCGACACCCCGCACCTGACCTGGTCGATCAGCAAGAGCCTGATGGCCACGGTGCTGGGCGTGGCCTACGGCGAAGGCCGGTTCCGCCTCGAAGACCCGGCGTCGAAGTACTGCCCGGCGCTGGAACGGCACCCGACCGTCACCTTGGGCGATCTGCTGCACTGGGCGTCCGGCCTGGACTGGCAGGAAGACTACGAATACGCGCCGCTCAAGTCCTCGGTGGTGGCGATGCTCTACACCCGCGGCCATCGCGACATGGCCGCGTTCACGGCGGGCCACGAGGCCTATGCCGCACCGGGCACGGCGTTCCGTTATTCCAGCGGCGACAGCAACCTGCTGGCGGCGGCGCTCAAGGGCATCGTCGGCCCGCAGCGCTATGCGGACTATCCCTGGACCGCTCTGTTCGAGCCGCTGGGCATCCGCCGTGCCGTGTGGGAGACCGATGCCGCCGGCACCTTCGTCGCTTCGTCGTATGTCTACCTCACCGCCCGCGACCTGGCGCGGATCGGCCTGCTGATGGCCCGGAACGGACGCTGGGGCGAACGGCAATTACTGCCCGCCGAGTGGGTCGCCTTCAACCGCACCCCGTTTACCGGCTACAAGGCCGGCCAGGACGAGGCCGTGCCCGGCGGCCACTGGTGGCTCAACCGTCCGGCGGACGGCGCGCCACCGCCCTGGCCCGACGCGCCGCCCGATACCTTCGCCGCCCTCGGCCATTGGGGGCAGGCCTTGTATGTGATCCCGAGCGCGAACCTGGTGATCGTGCGCTACGGCGACGACCGTGACGGCCGCTACCGGCACAACGAACTGCTCAAGCGGGCCCTTGCGGCATTCGCCGGGACGGTGCGGCCATGAAGCTGCTGGGGCGTGTGTTGCTGCTGGCGTTCGTCGCGCTGCTGGGCTGGGGCTGGCTCGAACGCCAGGCGCTGTGGGCGTTCCCGGACATCATCAGCGCCTACACCGCCAAGGAATACTGCTCGTGCCGGTATGTGATGAACAACGGCGCCGAGTACTGCCGCGGGTATGTGAAGCAGTGGCTGGGCACCAGCGGCTTTGCCGACGAGCCGTCGAGCAAGACGGTCACCGTCAGCGGCCTGGGCCGCAGCAACAGCGCCCGGTGGATGGGCGAGCGTCAGGGCTGTCGCTTGGCGCCCTGATGCTGTGACCTGTGACTTGGGATCTGTGGCTTGTGGCTTGAGACCTGTCGCGAGGGAGCTTGCTCCCGCTGGACTGCGCAGCAGGCCCCAACCCATTCTCCGCGCAATACCGGCCAGGCCGCATGCACAGATTTTGGGGCTGCTCCGCACCCCAGCGGGAGCAAGCTCCCTCGCCACAGGATTGGGCTTTGCCGGAACGGCCCGGGCCGGTTAAGGTTCGTGCAGGTTTTTCTGCCCCACGGGTCTTCAATGCTCAACCGTTCTCTCTGCACCGCCGCCGGCCTGCTGCTGGCTGCTGCCGCCCTGCCGGCCCAGGCCAACTGGTATTTGGACGGCGAGTCCTCGCGGCTGTCGTTCGTCAGCACGAAAAACGCCAACATCGCCGAAGTGCAGCGCTTCCTGGTGCTGCACGGCAAGGTCGATCCGGACGGCCGGGCCGAGGTCGAGGTCGAGCTGGACTCGATCAACAGCGGCATCCCGCTGCGCGACGAGCGCATGCGCAAGGAGCTGTTCCAGATCGAGCAATTTCCCGACGCCACCATCTCCACCCGGATCGACCTGCGCCCGATCAACGACCTGGCGCCCGGCGCGCAACTGGAGCTGCGCCTGCCGCTGACCGTCAGCCTGCACGGCAAACAGCGCGAATACCCCGCCGAACTGCTCGCCACCCGTCTCGACGACCGGCGCTTTCAGGTGGTGACCCTGGAGCCGCTGGTGATCAACGCCGAGGACTTCGACCTGGCGCCGGGCCTGGAAACCCTGCGCAACCTGGCCGGCCTGTCGGCCATCAGCCTGTCGGTGCCGGTGGGTGCGGTGCTGATCTTCGCGGCGCGCTGACATGCGCGGCGCGGTGTTTCCCTGGCGCGACGGCAACCGCTTCGAACTGCTGATCGACGGGCCGCAGTTCTTCCCGCGCATGCTCGACGCCATCGCCGGCGCCCGCGAGCAGATCGAGCTGGAGCTGTACCTGGTGGAGGCCGGCGCCTGCGCCGAAACCGTGGTGCAGGCGCTGGTGCTGGCGGCGGAGCGGGGCGTGCGGGTGCGCTGCCTGTTCGACGACTACGGCAGCCTGGCCTTCACCCTGAACCTGCGTCAGCGGCTGACCGGCGCCGGCGTCGAACTGCGTTTCTACAACCGCCTGAACTGGCGGCGCTGGGTCGGCAATTTCTATCGCGACCACCGCAAGCTGCTGCTGGTGGATCAATGCCTGGCGGTGGTGGGCGGCACCGGGGTCACCGACGAGTTCTGGACGCCGGGCCACGACACCAGCGAATGGCACGAGGTGATGGTGCAGATCACAGGCCCCCTGGTGCTCGACTGGCAACTGCTGTTCGACCGCCAGTGGATCGCCAACCGCCATCGCCGCGCCTGGCGGCCCAATGCGCATTTCGGCCTGCCGCGCCTGCCCCGGGTGCCGGACGCGGGGGAGGGCATGGGCCGGGTGGCCTATGCCGACGCCCGCCAGCACCGGGACATCCTGCAGTCGCTGTTCCGCGCGCTCAACAGCGGCCAGCGCCGCATCTGGCTGGCCACGCCGTATTTCCTGCCGACCTGGAAGATCCGCCGCTCCCTGCGCAAGGCCGCCGCCCGTGGCCTCGACGTGCGCCTGCTGCTGACCGGGCCGCGCACCGATCACCCTTCCGTGCGCTACGCCGGGCACCGCTACTACCCGCGCCTGCTCAAGGCCGGGGTGAAGATCTTCGAGTACCAGCCGTGTTTCCTGCACCTGAAGATGGTGCTGGTGGACGATTGGGTGAGCATCGGTTCGTGCAACTTCGACCACTGGAACCTGCGCTTCAACCTGGAGGCGAACCTGGAGGCGCTGGATCCGCCGTTGACGGCGGCGGTGGCTTCGAGCTTCGAGCGGGATTTCGGTCTGAGCCAGCAGGTGAGCCTGGAGGAATGGCGGCGCCGGCCGTTGTGGCGGCGCATCAAGCAGCGGCTGTGGGGGTGGGTGGATCGGGTGGTGGTCAATCTGCTGGATCGGCGGGGATAGTTGTTACACAGAAAACCTGTGGGAGCTGGCAAGCCAGCTCCCACAGGTTTTGCAGTGCTTGGCTGATTACAGCAGTTCGAAGCTCTGCTGCGTCACGTCCTGGGAATCCAGGCCGATCTGCACGTTGAACTTGCCGGGCTCGGCGGCGTACTTGAGCTGGGCGTTGTAGAACTTCAGGTCGTCTTCGGTGATGGTGAAGTGCACGACCTTCTGTTCGCCGGCCTTGAGCATGACTTTCTGGAAGTTCTTCAGCTCCTTCACCGGACGGATCATCGAGCCGGTGACGTCCTGGATGTACAGCTGCACCACGGTTTCGCCGTCACGCTGGCCGGTGTTCTTCACCACGACGCTGGCGTCGAGCTTGCCGGTGGCGTTCAGGGTGGTGGACGACAGCGCCATGTCGCTCAGGCTGAAGTCGGTGTAGCTCAGGCCGTAGCCGAACGGGAACAGGGGGCCTGTGGTGTCATCGAAGTACTGCGAGGTGTAGTTGCCCGGCTTGCCCGGCGTGAACGGCCGGCCGATGCTCAGGTGGTTGTAGTAGGTCGGGATCTGGCCCACGGAGCGCGGGAAGGTCACCGGCAGCTTGCCCGACGGGTTGTAGTCGCCGAACAGCACGTCGGCGATGGCGTTGCCGCCCTCGGTGCCGCTGAACCAGGTCTCCAGGATCGCGTCGGCCTGTTCCTTCTCCTCCAGGATCGTCAGCGGACGGCCGTTCATCAGCACCAGCACCAGCGGCTTGCCGGTGGCCTTGAGGGCGCGGATCAGCGCGCGCTGGTTTTCCGGGATGTTCAGGTCGGTGCGGCTGGAGGACTCGTGGGACATGCCGCGGGATTCGCCCACGGCGGCCACGACCACGTCGGCGTCCTTGGCGGCCTTCACCGCTTCGTCGATCAGCACGTTGGCCGGACGCGGGTCATCGACCACTTCCGGCGCATCGAAGTTGAGGAAGTTGAGGTAGTCGAGCACCTTCTTGTCGCTGGTGATGTTGGCGCCGCGGGCGTAGGTCAGGTTCGACTTGTCGCCGATGACCGCGCTCATGCCGTCGAACAGGGTGACCGACTGGGCCGGACGGCCGGCGGCGGCCCAGCTGCCCATCATGTCGATCGGCGCCTTGGCCAGCGGGCCGACCAGGGCAACCTTCGCGGACTTCTTCAACGGCAGGGTCTGGTTGCGGTTGGTCAGCAGCACCAGGCTGCGGCGGGCCACGTCGCGGGCCTCGCTGCGGTGCAGGCGGCTGTCGGCGTAGGTGTCGGCCGGATCGTCCTCGGCCTTGCCGATGCGCAGGTACGGATCCTTGAACAGGCCCATGTCGTACTTGGCCGCGAGCACTTCGCGCACGGCGTTGTCGATGTCCTTCTGCTTGATCTCGCCGGACTTGAGCAGCCCCGGCAGTTCCTTGCCGTACAGGGTGTCGTTCATGCTCATGTCGATGCCGGCCTTGATCGCCAGCTTCGCCGCTTCGCGGCCGTCACGGGCCACGCCGTGCTTGATCAGTTCGAAGATCGCGCCGTGGTCGCTGACCGCCAGGCCCTTGAAGCCCCACTCCTTGCGCAGCAGGTCGTTCATCAGCCAGGTGTTGGCGGTGGCCGGGATGCCGTTGACCGAGTTCAGCGCCACCATCACCCCGCCGGCGCCGGCGTCGATGGCCGCGCGGTACGGCGGCAGGTAGTCCTGGTACATCTTCACCGGGCTCATGTCCACGGTGTTGTAGTCGCGGCCGCCCTCGACCGCGCCGTACAGGGCGAAGTGCTTGACGCTGGCCATGATGCTGTCCGCCGCGCTCGGCGATTCGCCCTGGTAGGCCTTGACCATCACCTTGGCGATGCGCGAGGTCAGGTAGGTGTCTTCGCCGAAGCCTTCGGAGCTGCGGCCCCAGCGCGGGTCGCGGGAGATGTCGACCATCGGCGCGAAGGTGATGTCGAGGCTGTCGGCCGCCGCCTCGTTGGCGGCCACGCGGCCGGAGCGGCCGATGGCGTCCATGTCCCAGCTGGAGGCGAGGGCCAGGGGAATCGGGAAAATCGTACGGTGGCCGTGGATGACGTCGTACGCGAAAAACATCGGGATCTTCAGCCGGCTGCGCATCGCGGCGTCCTGCATCGGACGGTTTTCCGGACGGGTGATCGAGTTGAAGGTGCCGCCGATGTTGCCGGCGGCGATTTCCTTGCGGATCAGCTCGCGGGGCATTTCCGGGCCGATGCTGATCAGGCGCAGTTGGCCGATCTTTTCGTCGAGGGTCATCTGCTTCATCAGGTTGCTGATGAAAGCGTCCTTGTTTTCCAGGGGAACCGGGGTCGTGGCGGCCAATGCCTGATGACTGGCCAGGCTGACGAACAGGCCCAGCAAACACAGCTTCTTCATGAATGGACTTCTCAAGGGCCTAAACGGCAATGCGATGCCGGCCAGCCAAAATTTAGGGAGCGACTATTGTTGTTCGGGTGCTGATTGAAAAAACGACAGCCGAAAAAAACGTCGCCGGTGTTCGGCGACGCGATCGCGCAGGGCCTCTTTGTAGCCCATCGGCCTGCGGCAATCCAGTGGCGCGGGCGATTATGCCCCAAGAGCCCGCCGAGAATGTTTCGCGATCGCCTTTTAATGGAATGCGCCAGGGAGCACCCGTGCGATGAATGTCAGTCCCGCCCGCCGTTCGCGTTTGCAGATCGCCACCCTGCTGGTGCTGGCCACGCTGTTGACCGCCTGCGGCATCAACAACATCCCGACCCTCGACGAACAGGCCAAGGCCGCCTGGGGCCAGGTGCAGAACCAGTACCAGCGGCGCGCCGACCTGATCCCCAACCTGGTGGAGACGGTCAAGGGCTACGCCAAGCACGAGGAGGCGACCCTGACCGCGGTGGTCGAGGCCAGGGCCAAGGCCACCTCGATCCAGGTCGACGCCAGCACCCTCGACAACCCGGAAAAGCTCAAGCAGTTCCAGCAGGCCCAGGATCAGCTCAGCGGTGCCTTGAGCCGGTTGATGGTGGTGTCCGAGCGCTACCCGGACCTTAAGGCCAACCAGAACTTCCTCGCCCTGCAGTCCCAGCTCGAAGGCACGGAGAACCGCATCAGCGTGGCCCGGCGCGATTTCATCCTGGCGGTGCAGAAGTACAACACCGAGATCCGCACCTTCCCCGGCCTGCTCTGGCACAAGGTGATGTACAGCGACCTGCCGGTGCGCGAGACCTTCGAGGCCACCAGCCCCGGCGCGGACAAGGCCCCGGAAGTGAAGTTCTGATCCGGGGCCGGCCATGCGCACGCTGAAGGCGGGTCTGGCGCTGACGCTTTGGTTGTTGGCCGGCAGCGCGTTGGCCGAACTGACGTTCCCGGCCCTGACCGGGCGGGTGGTGGATCAGGCGCAGATGATCGAGCCGTCGGTGCGCGCCCAGTTGAGCCAGCAGTTGCAGGCCCACGAGCAGGCCACCGGCGAGCAGGTGGTCGTGGTCACGCTGCCGGACCTGCAGGGCGACACCATCGAGGACTTCGGCGTGCAGCTCGGCCGGCACTGGGGCATCGGCCAGAAAGACAAGAACAACGGCGCGCTGCTGATCGTCGCCCGCGCCGAGCGCAAGTTGCGCATCGAAGTCGGCTACGGCCTGGAGGACCGGCTGACCGACGCCCAGGGTTCGGTGATCATCCATCAGGTCATCACGCCGGCCTTCAAGGCCGGAAACTTCAGCAAGGGCATCAGCGACGGCGTGGCGGCGATGCTGGTGGTGCTGGGCGGCAATCCGCTGGACGAGCCGTCGACGGTGTACGAGCCGGCCGGCGATCCGGCGGACGATTTCGTCTCCCGCCATCCGACCCTGTTCGTGTTTCTCGTCATGTTGTTGATCCTGACTGTCTTTGTCTGCCAGATGCTCGGTATCCTTCCCGCCGGCCGGGGCGGTTCCGGGGGATCGGGCGGCGGTTTCGGCGGTGGCGGCTTCGGTGGCGGCGGGGGCGGAGGCTTCAGCGGCGGCGGGGGCAGTTTCGGCGGCGGCGGATCGTCCGGCGGCTGGTGACATAACAATAAAGACTGGGCATTTCACGACATGGCATTACTGACCGAACACGAACAACGCAAAGTCGCCGAGGCGATCGCCCGGGTCGAGCGCGAAACCGACGCCGAACTGGTGACGGTGCTGGCCGCCCGCGCCGACGACTACGCCTACGTCCCGCTGCTGTGGGCCAGCCTGCTGGCGCTGGTGCTGCCGGGGATCGTGCATTACTTCACCGGCTGGTTGACCCTGCGCAGCCTGCTGGTGGTGCAGTGGGGCGTGTTCATCGTGCTGTGCCTGGTGTTCCGCCTGCCGAAGGTCACCACCCACCTGGTGCCGCGCCGGGTGCGCCACTGGCGGGCGTCGAACCTGGCGCGCCGGCAGTTCCTGGAGCAGAACCTGCACCACACGGTGGGCGGCACCGGGATGCTGATCTTCGTCTGCGAGGCCGAACGCTATGTGGAGATCCTGGTGGACGAAGGGATTTCCAGCCGGCTGGACAACAGGAACTGGGACGCGATCGTCGCGACGTTCACCGAACAGGTGCGCCAGGGGCAGACGTTGCAGGGGTTCGTCGCGTGCATCGAGGCCTGCGGCGAGTTGCTCAAGGTGCATGTGCCGGTGACCCAGGTGCGCAACGAGTTACCGAACCGCCTGGTGGTGCTGGGCTGAGGCCGGTGGCGATCCGGCACAGCGGGAATCTGCGCCGTTGGGCAAATAACTGCGTGTCCCCGGCGCCCATCCCCCCTAAACTGTGCGCCATTCCCGATTTGCCCCGTCCGAGGCCGTTTCCCGCATGTCCGTCACCGCCGCTTCCTCCCCCGATCAGCACGCCAGGTTCATCGGGCTGCTGCAAACCAGCCTCGATCAGAACGGCTTCATCAAACTGGTGCTGGCCCGGTACGTCGGCGACGAGGCGGACCTGCAGCGGGTCATCATCAAACCGGTGACGGTCAAGGGCCAGCCGAGCCTGTCCTTCGTCTACCGCTACAAGACCCGCGACATCACCAAGAACCTGGCCCTGGCCGACGGCGTGGCGGCGGTCGCCGGTCTGTTGCCCGAGTCGTTCAAGAACGCGCACCTGCTGACGCTGACCGACGAAGCCCAGCTCGAATACAGCAAGAAGGGCAAGCCTTCGCTGTTCATGAGCAAGCCCCAGCAATTGCGCGAAGTGCCGACCGCCGGCCACAACCGCGAGAAGCACCGCTTCCTCGAACTGAACCGGCCGTTCCTCAAGGACCTGGGCGTGACCAACGCCCAGGGCGAGCTGATCCCGGCGATGTCGCGCAAGTGGAAGCAGATCAACAAGTTCATCGAGGTGTTCAGCCATGCGCTGACTTCGTCGCCGCTGGCGCTGGACAAGCCGGTGCGGGTGGCGGACTTCGGCTCGGGCAAGGGCTACCTGACCTTCGCCATCCATGACTACCTGCGCAACACCCTCAAGGCCGAGGGCGAAGTCACCGGCGTCGAGCTGCGCCAAGAGATGGTCGACCTGTGCAATGCCGCCGCGCAGAAACTGGCGCACCCGGGCCTGGCGTTCAAGTGCGGCGACGTGCGCAGCGTGGCGCCGAGCGAGCTGGAGGTGATGATCGCCCTGCATGCCTGCGACATCGCCACCGATTACGCGATCCATACCGGCATTCGTTCCGGGGCGTCGATCATTCTGTGCTCGCCGTGCTGCCACAAGCAGATCCGCCTGCAGATCCAGAGCCCGGCGCTGCTCAAGCCGATGCTGCAATACGGCCTGCACCTGGGGCAGCAGGCGGAAATGGTCACCGACAGCCTGCGCGCGCTGTTCCTGGAGGCCTGCGGCTACGAGACCAAGGTGTTCGAGTTCATCTCGCTGGAGCACACCAACAAGAACAAGATGATCCTGGCGGTGAAGCGCGCCGAGCCGGTGGATCCGGCCCGGCTGCTGGAGAAGATCCAGGAGCTGAAGGCGTTCTACCACATCAGCGAGCACTGCCTGGAAACCCTGCTGCGCGCCGACGGCTATCTGGCCTGACCTGAAGGGTGGGGGGCCTGGGCTGACGCCATCGCCAGCAGGCTGGCTCCCACTTTGTTTTGCAGTCACCGCCGTTTCGGCATTCAACCGAGAACCCCTGTGGGAGCCAGCCTGCTGGCGATGGGGTCAGTCAAATCACCGCCGGCCAAAACCTAGGCAGTGGCTCTCACCTTCGATTGCACCGCCGTCTTGCGCCCGAGCATCACCGTCGCGATCACACCGCAGGCGAACACCCAGGTGACCGGCTCCACATGCTCGCCGAAGAACAGCGCCGAAAACGCGATGGTGAAGAAGATCTGCAGCAGCTGGATCTGGCTGACCCGGGCGATGCCGCCCATGGCCAGGCCGGCGTACCAGGCGAAGAAACCGATGAACTGGGAGAACAGCGCGACGTAGCCGAACGCCCACCAGGTCTTGGCCGACACCGCGCCCTGATGCTGCAGCGCCAGGTACAGCACCGGGCCGATCAGCAACGGCGTCGACAGCACCAGCGCCCAGCAGATCACCTGCCAGCCGCCCATCTCCTTGGCCAACCGGCCGCCCTCGGCGTAGCCCAGTCCGCCCACCGCGATGGCGGCGAGCATCAGCAGGTCGCCGGCCTGGATGCTGCCGGCGCCGCTGAGCAGCGCGTAGCCGAGCACCAACGCGCTGCCCAGGGCCGCGCAGGCCCAGAACGCCTTCGACGGCCGCTCGTGGGACAGCCACGCGGCGTACAGCGCCACGCACAACGGTTGCAGGCCGTTGACCAGCGCACCGTGGGACGCCGGCAAGGTCTGCATGGCCCAGGCCGACAGCACCGGAAAGCCCAGGATCACGCCGGCGATCACCAGGCTCAGGCCTTTGACCTGATGCCAGGTCGGCCACTTTTCCCGTCGCCACAACAGCAGCAACGCCGCCGGCACCGCCGCGAACAGGGCGCGGCCCAGGCCGTTGAGCAGCGGGTGCAGTTCCTGCACCACGATCCGGGTGAAGGGCAGGGTGAGGCTGAAGATCACAACCCCGAGCAGGCCCAGGGCCATGCCGGTGTTTTCGCGGGAGGACATGTTGGCGACCGGTAATGAAGGTGGCAGGGAGGTGGGTTCATCTAGCCATAAACCGCCGGGTTTGGCGCTTACAGCTGGCTGCTGAATGGTCGGTACAGTTCGGATGATGTCCTTGTGGTGAAGGAGAGTGCTCCGCTGATGTCCATGTGGCGAGGGAGCAAGCTCCCTCGCCACAGGTCACAGGTCACAGGTCTCAAATCCGCAGAGGCGGCGGATCCGGTCTACCTTGTAGGTTCCTGTGCATTTACCTGAGGAGCCTCGGCCATGGCCGCAAAGAAAATCCTGATGCTGGTCGGCGATTACGTCGAAGACTATGAAGTGATGGTGCCGTTCCAGGCCCTGCAGATGGTCGGTCACACCGTGCATGCCGTCTGCCCGGACAAGGCGGCGGGCAAGACGGTGCGCACCGCAATCCATGATTTCGAAGGCGACCAGACCTACAGCGAGAAGCCCGGTCACCTGTTCGCCCTGAACTTCGATTTCGCCAAGGTCGAGGCCAAGGACTACGACGCCTTGCTGATCCCCGGCGGCCGTGCGCCGGAGTACCTGCGGCTCAACGAGAAGGTGCTGGAACTGGTGCGCGCCTTCGACCAGGCCGGCAAGCCGATCGCGGCGGTGTGCCACGGGGCGCAGCTGCTGGCGGCGGCGGGCGTTCTGGAGGGGCGCGAGTGCAGCGCCTACCCGGCCTGTGCGCCGGAGGTGCGCCTGGCCGGCGGCACGTACATCGACATCCCGGTGACCGAGGGCCATGTCCAGGGCAACCTGGCCACCGCCCCGGCCTGGCCGGCGCATCCGCACTGGCTGGCCGGTTTCCTCGGGTTGCTGGGCACGCGGATCACGCTGTGACGGGGGACGGCGGCTGACGCCATCGCCAGCAGGCTGGCTCCCACACTGATTTGCGCTGGCCACAGAGGTTGCCTGCACCCTGCAACCCTGTGGGAGCCAGCCTGCTGGCGATGGCGTCAATAAGGCCGCCGCAGGCAGGCGCCCTGCGCAAGCGGGCGACAGACCTTGCGGACTGGTCTTTACTCATCGGCGCGCCACTTTCCGATCGCCAAGGAGAAACGAACATGTCCGGATGGTACGAATTGAGTAAAAGCAGCAACGGCCAGTTCAGGTTCGTCCTGAAGGCCGCCAACGCCGAGACCGTTTTGACCAGCGAGCTCTACGCCACCCATGCGGCGGCCGAGAACGGCATCGCCTCGGTGCAGGCCAACAGTCCGCTGGACGAGCGCTACGAGAGAAAGACCACGAAGGACGGCCACCCGTACTTCAACCTCAAGGCCGCCAACCACCAGGTCATCGGCAGCAGCGAGGCCTATTCGTCCGATGCCGCGTGTGAAAAGGGCATCGCCAGCGTCAAGGCCAACGGGCCTTCGAAGACGGTCAAGGACAAGGCGCGGCCGGTCCTCTGAAGCGCTGATGCGGGCGCGGGCGTGCCCGCGATGGCGGCCTTGAATGTGCCGGCCCCATCGCGGGCAGGAGGGGCGGGGTCAGCGCAGGTGCTTGAGAAGCGCCTTGAGTTGCGTGCGTCCGGCCTCGCTCAGCGGGAACACCGGCAGGCGCGGGTCTCCGGCCTCCAGCCCGGTCTCGCGCAGACCGGCCTTGATCGTCGCCGGCAGACCGCCCTTGAGGATGAAGTCCAGCAGCGGCAACTGGCGGTAGAACAGCTCCCGCGCCTTGGCCAGGTCACCCGCCAGCGTGGCGTCGTACAGGTCCAGGTTGAGCTGCGCGATCAGGTTCGGCGCCGCCGTGCACCAGCCTCGTGCCCCGGCGGCGAACGCTTCCAGGGCCAGCGGGTTGCAGCCGTTGTAGAACGGCACCCGGCCTTCGCCGAGCAATTGCAGCTTGTGCATGCGCTGGATGTCGCCGGTGCTCTCCTTGACCATGGTCACGTTCTCCACGCCGTTGACGATGCGCAGGATCAGCTCCACCGACATGTCGGTGCCGCTGGTGGCCGGGTTGTTGTAGAGCATGATCGGCACGCCGATGCTGTCGCCGATGGCGCGGTAGTGGGCGAGGATCTCCGCCTCGCTGAGCTTCCAGTAGGAGGCCGGCAGCACCATCACCACGTCGGCGCCGTGGGCTTCGGCGAAGCGGGCGCGGCGGATGGCCTTGGCGGTGGTCAGGTCGGACACGCTGACGATGGTCGGCACCCGTTTGGCCACGTGGCGGATGCTGAACTCGGCGACCTGGTCCCATTCGGCGTCGCTGAGGTAGGCGCCTTCGCCGGTGCTGCCCAGCGGGGCGATGGCGTGGACGCCGCTGTCGATCATCCGGTCGATGGAGCGGCCGAGGGCCGGCAGGTCGAGGCCTTCGCCATGGGCGCCGAACGGGGTGACGGTGTAGCCGATGATGCCGTGAATGTCGGTCTTGGACATGGGGGTGTCTCCGTGGAAAGGGGGCTTCAGTTCAGGCAATCGGCGTGCTGGCGCAGATTCTGCCGGGCGTAGTAGTTGAAGGCGGCGGCATGGCGTTTGGGCTTGGACACCCAGTCATGGGCTTCGCGGCCCAGCGCCGGGATGATCGGCTTGACGGTGCCCGCCGCCATCGCCAGCAGTTGCAGTTTGGCGGCGCGCTCGATCAGTTGCGCGATCACGCAGGCTTCCTCGATGGTGGCGCCGGTGGACAGCTGGCCGTGGTGGGACAGCAGGATCGCCCGCTTGTCGCCCAGTGCGCCGGCGATCAGCTCGCCTTCTTCGTTGCCCACCGGCACGCCCGGCCAGCCTTCGAGGAAGGCGCAGTCGTCGTACAGCGGGCACAGGTCCATGTGGGAGATCTCCAGCGGCACCTCCAGCATCGACAGCGCGGCGATGTGCGTCGGGTGCGTGTGGATGATGCAGTTCACGTCCGGCCGGGCGCGGTACACCCAGCTGTGGAAACGGTTGGCCGGGTTGGCCATGCCGTGGCCTTCGAGCACTTCCAGGTCCTCGTTGACCAGCAGCAGGTTGCCTGCGGTGATCTCGTCGAAGCCCAGGCCCAGTTGCTGGGTCCAGTAAGTGCCGGGCTGCGGCCCGCGGGCGGTGATCTGTCCGGCGAGGCCGGCGTCGTGGCCGTTCTCGAACAGGATGCGGCAGGTCAGGGCCAGCTTTTGCCGGTCTGTCCACGTATTATCCGCCAGGGTGTTCTGCATCTGCGTCAGCGCCTGCTTGACCAGCTGCTCTTTGGGTAGTGCTAATGTCTTGGCCATATCGGTGTCCTTTGGGTGGTTCAATGGACGTCGGGTTTGCTGTCGCTCCGCTGCTCGCAAGGTCGTGGGTGACTGCAAATGACACTAAAGAGGCTATATGACACTTTGTGTCATTGGCAAGGAATAATCGTCGCTTCCTTGATGGATTAATCGCTTCGCATGTCTATCCGTTTGAAATTATTGAGAAAAAAACTTGGCGTGACGCTTGAGGCCTTGGCCGAGAAATCCGGCATGACCAAGAGTTATTTGTCGAAGGTCGAGCGCGGGCTCAACACGCCGTCGATCGCCGCCGCGCTGAAACTGGCCAAGGCGTTGAACGTGAAGGTCGAGGAACTGTTCTCCGAGGACAACGTCAGCCTCGACAGCTACAGCCTGGTGCGCAGCCACGAGCGCCAGTCGCTGGCCGCCAACGACCACAGCCACGGCTACGCGGTGCTGGCCCATCAGGTGAGCGAGCGCAGCCTGCTGCCGTTCATCATCTATCCGCCCGCCGAGTTCACCGACAAGACGTTCAAGGAGCACCTGGGCGAGGAGTTCCTGTTCGTCCACGAAGGCCGGGTGGAAGTGGACTTCATGACCGAGCGGGTGCTGCTGGAGAAGGGCGACGCGCTGCACTTCAACGCGCAGAAACCGCACCGGATCCGCTCGGTGGGCGAGGAGCAGGCGCAGTTGCTGGTGGTGGTGCACAGCGCCGAAGAGTGACAACCCCTGTGGCGAGGGAGCTTGCTCCCGCCGGGCTGCGCAGCGGCCCCTTGCATTGGCGGCCGCTGCGCAGCCGAGCGGGAGCAAGCTCCCTCGCCACAGTTCAGAGCTCGACGGGCACCGACAGCTTCGGATTCCCCAGCGCATGGCTCTTGGCGTCGAAGAAGCGCAGTTCGATTCCCGTCCCCTCGAACAGCCTGGCGTAATGGCGCTTCTGGTGCTGGATGAACGCGCTGCTGCGCGGGTAGACCGAGATCGCCAGGACCTTGGGTTGGGCCAGGCGCAAGGCGCGGACGATGTGCGCGTCCTGCTCGCCCAAGGCATGGCCGAACAGGCACACGTTGTCGCTGTGCCGCTGCAACTGGTCCAGGCAGAACGACAGGTAGTCCGAGCCGCGGATGGTCTTGAGCTTGTCCGCCGCCGGCCCTTCGTTGACGAACAGCGGCACGTCGTCGAGGGTCTTGATCGTATTGTTGATCGCGAACAGGCCCAGCAGTGTGCCCTCGGTGGAGGTCAGTTTGCGCGCCGTGCCGTCCTGGTTGCGCACCAGGTGCAGGCCGCCGTGCAGGTACAGCAGGCGCGGCTTGCGCGTGGCGTTCGCGCACAGGTCGAAACCGGCGTCGGGGCCGCTGAACAGGTCGTCGACCGCCTCGCCGCCGTGCTGGACCGCCCAGTGGCTGAGCAGGTCGTAATTGGTGGTGAACACCGTGCGGTAGCGGGCCAGTTCCTCGCTCAGCACCGTCAGGGTCGAGGCCTCGACCAGGCGCCAGGGGATGTGCACCGCATGCACCGTGTTGATCAGCGCTTCCTTGATCGCGTAGTAGCGGTTGCGCGGCGCCGCCGAGCTGACGGCCAGGGCCTTGTTCACCCGGCTGGTGGTCTTCAGCGCGCTCAGCACCTGCTCGAAGCTGCGGGTCTGCAGGGCGTCGAACACGCTCAGCTCCGACGGGCTCAGCGGTTTCTCTTCCACCGTGCGGGCATTCTCGAACAGCGAGTCGTAGCCGAAGTCGTCCCACACCGCGCGGCTGGCGCCGTTGCCCGTGAGCAGGCCGCCGAAGGCCACGGTGTCGCGCAGGGCATTCCAGTCTTCGAGGCGGTCGTCGACATCCAGAAAGTCGGTCATTGCAGGGCAGGTCTCAAACAAAGGGGCAGATGGGCGGCGACTTTATCACGAGCGGGCATTGAGCCAGATCAACAACGGCCGTGACCGTTCGGTCGATCCTGTGCGCATCCGCCGGATCGGAGCAGCCGGTTTGCCCCCTAATCAGGAGACCCGTTCATGAGCAGCACGTTCTTCATTCCCGCCGTCAACATCATGGGCAGCGGCTGCCTGGACGAGGCCATGGGCGCGATTCGCAACCATGGTTTTCGCAAGGCGCTGATCGTCACCGACGCCGGCCTGGCCAAGGCCGGCGTGGCGCAGATGATCGCCGAGAAACTGGCGATGCAGGACATCGATTCGGTGACCTTCGACGGCGCCAAGCCCAACCCGAGCATCGCCAACGTCGAGGCGGGGCTGGAGATGCTCAAGGCCGGCCGTTGCGATTTCGTGGTGTCCCTGGGCGGCGGCTCGCCCCACGACTGCGCCAAGGGCATCGCCCTGTGCGCGACCAACGGCGGGCACATCTGCGACTACGAGGGCGTCGACCGCTCCGCCAAGCCGCAGCTGCCGCTGGTCGCCATCAATACCACCGCCGGCACCGCCAGCGAGATGACCCGCTTCTGCATCATCACCGACGAATCGCGCCACGTGAAAATGGCCATCGTCGACCGCAACGTCACGCCGCTGCTGTCGGTCAACGACCCGGCGCTGATGGTGGCGATGCCCAAGGGCCTGACCGCCGCCACCGGCATGGACGCGCTGACCCACGCCATCGAGGCCTACGTGTCCACCGCCGCCAACCCGATCACCGACGCCTGCGCGCTCAAGGCCATGACCCTGATCAGCAACAACCTGCGCCTGGCGGTGCGCGACGGCAGCGACCTGGCGGCGCGGGAGAACATGGCCTACGCGCAGTTTCTGGCCGGCATGGCGTTCAACAATGCGTCGCTGGGCTACGTGCATGCGATGGCGCACCAGTTGGGCGGCTTCTACGATCTGCCCCACGGCGTCTGCAACGCCGTGCTGTTGCCCCATGTGCAGACGTTCAACGCGCTGGTGTGCGCCGACCGCCTCACCGACGTCGCCCACGCCATGGGCGCGGACATCCGCGGCTTCAGCCCGGAGGAGGGCGCACAGGCGGCCATCGCCGCGATCCGCTGCCTGGCCAAGGACGTCGAGATCCCCGGTGGCCTGCGCGACCTGGGCGCCAAATGCACCGACATCCCGGTGCTCGCCGCCAACGCCCTGAAAGACGCGTGCGGCTTCACCAATCCGCGGGCGGCGGATCAGCGGCAGATCGAGGAGATTTTCCGCAACGCATTCTGAGGCGTGCGCGGCTACGTGCGGATGCTCGCCAACCTGTCGGCGACGTTCACTCCGGTTGCGGCACTTCAAAGGTGCGGAGCAGGGCCCAGTCGGAAATATCGTTGCCCTCGCGCTGTTTGACCGAAATCATCTGCCGGCCGGGGCGCAAGGGCTCTCGGGGCTGGGCAAACCAGGCTCCGGCCCCATTCGTCTGCGTGGTTGCCAGGAGCGTGTCGGTCTGCAGGTCGAACAGGTCGATCTGCAGGCCTGCCGATCCTTGTCCACGAAGCTCCGGCATCGGCCCCGTCTGCGCCCCCTCCTTGGGCAAGTCGATCTGCGGCGCAGGTATGACGGGGTTCGGGTTGACGTTCAATTGCCGGGTCGAGCTCCAAGGCGATGTCGAGCCATCGAGCGTCTGCCGGGCGCGGATCCCGACAAGGCCGGCAGGCAATGGCACCGCTGCGTTGAAAAGCCATCGTCCGTTCTGTCCGGCGTAGCCGTTGCCGAGGTGCATTTCGGTTGGCGTGACGGCCCAGACCTCCACCAGGGCATTCGGCACGCCGGTGCCGAGCAGCAAGGTCGCCGGCCCGACGGTCGAGCCGGACTCCGGCAGCATGAAGGCGGGGGCAGAGGACAGTTGCACGACGTTGAAGGAGCGAAGATCGCCCGGCCCCGAATCGACGTTGCCGTCGGATTGCGAGGCCGTGATCGTCACGAGCCCTTGCCCGAACGGCGTGACCGGCCGCATGGACCAGCGTCCGGAGGTGTCCACCGGCGCGGTGTTCAAGGGTGATCCGGGGTTGTCGACGTTGATCACCGTTACCGTGTAGCCCGGCACGCCTGTGCCGGCTATCTGCGGCAAAGGGCCGGTGATGCCGTTGAGCGGCGGACTGTCGATGACCGGAGGCAGAAGCGTTTTGGTGCGGGACGTTTTCATGCGCAGTTCCTGACGATGACCTGGAGGCAGTGCAGCGAGGGTTGCATGAACGCGCTGTCGTTGAACCTGTAAGAAATAACAGCCGCTAAGTGCATTTGGCGCTTGCGTTTATTCGAACGGCTTATGAAGGACTGTCAATTCTGTCAGTTGTTGCCGAGGCGCTTTGGGGATCCAATGGGCCCGGAGTCCAGTCCATCCCAAGTGTGAGGAGCGGCGACAAATGGCACCTTTCAATGCAAGCGCATCGCAGGCGGGGTCGCTGGATCCCGACTTTGCGGATGCAGGTATCCAGACGCTGAAGTTTCCCGGGTACGTGAAAACCCAAGGCATGGGCCTCGCGGTCGGGCCGTCGGGGGCGGTCATGGTCAGCGCCCTGTTGACCTCCGAATCGGGCCAGACGTCCTACGGCCTGGCACGTCTGTTGGCCGATGGCCGTGTCGACCCGTCGTTTGGCGAAGACGGCTACCTCAGCGGGCAGTTCGCCAATGCAAGGCCTTCCCGGGGCGGGCCGCTGGCGATCCAGGCCGACGGCGCCATTCTGTTGTGCGCCGCTTTCCAGGACACCGCCCTGCGCTGGCGGCAAGTCATTGCCAGGTTTCTGGCGGACGGTTCGCCGGATCTTTCCTTCGGTGAAGATCAGAACGGTTACTTGATCGTCCCCATGCGCGTTCCGGCGCTGGAGGGTTCGGTTTCGGGGCGGATCCTGTTGGCCCGGTCCAGGCCCGGTGCCGCTGTCCACGACAGAATCCTGTACATGGTCGCCGAAAAGGGCGTGGGCCTGCTCGCGCGCTACGATCTCGCCGGCCGGCAAGACTTGGAGTTTTCGCAAGGCTGGGTGCACATCGAGGTGCCGGGGCGTGCCATCACACTGAATCGGCTCCTTGAGCTTGAAACGGGGCGGATCCTGCTCTGCGGCAAGGCCGACGGAGTGCAGGTGCAGGGGCTGGTGCTGGCCTACGGCAACCTGGGTGAGGTGGACACGGACTTCGGGCTGAACGGAGTGCTGTTGCTGAATGTTCAGTATCAGGGCGGGACGGCGGGAAGCCATGTCAGGGATCTGCTGGTGCAATCCCCGTCTCGGTTGCTGGCTGTCGGCGAGGTGTCGGTCAGGGTGGACAGTTCTAACGTTCAGCATGCCCTGATGGTCGGACTGACGCCGCAAGGGGCCACCGACAGTACGTTCAACGGCGGCGCGCCGGTGATTGCCGAAGCGGCGGGTGCCTTCGATCTGAGGCATTGGCTGTCGGGGGCGGTGTTCCGTGAGCAGGCCGCCCAGCGGATCATCGCCGTCGGGCAGACCACCCACGCCGGACGGCTGTTGCTGAGCGGAGGCTACCTGGCTGACGGGGCGGTCGATCCGGACTTCGATGCGGCGGGGGTTGCCGAACTGAAATGGACGCCCGACGATTGCTGCGCACAGGACGGCAGGTTGCTCGTGATCGGTTCAACGACCGACTCGGCGCAAATCATTCGGATGCTGACATAGCCTTCCGGGGCGCTTCGGTGAGGCCCTTCGCCGGTGTGGCGCTGAACTGCATCAGCGCCACACCGGCGATCAGCAGCAGGGCGGCCACCGCTCGCGACGGCGTCACCTGCCGCTGGACGAGGCCGAACAGCCCGAAGTGATCGAGCATCATCGAGGAAACCACTTGCCCGGCCAGCGCCAGGGCCACAAACCCCGAGGCGCCGAGCCTGGGCACCAGCACCACCGCCAGCCCGACGAAACACACCCCGAACGCCCCGCCGGTCCACATCCACAGCGGCGCAACTCCGATCTGCGCCAGCGACGGCAGCGGCAGGCGCATCGCGACCATCACCGGCAACAACACCAGCACACTCACCACCAGCGACGCCATCGTCGCCCACAACGGATGCCCCAGGCCCCGCGCCAGGTTGAGGTTGATCGCACTCTGAAACGGCACCACGGCGCCGGCAAACGCCGCCAACAGCAACAGTCCAGCCCACTGCAAAGTTCCCATGTACGTTCTCCAGGAAGGTTTCGCTGGACTCTAAGGTATTCGTCGCGCAGATTTAAATTCCGTTTTGCTATCCGGAACATGCATCGGATGAATGATCTGCGCCGCATCGACCTCAACCTGCTGGTGATCCTCGACGCCTTGCTCGGCGAGCGCCACGTCACCCGCGCCGCCGAGCGCCTGCATCTGAGCCAGCCGGCGGTCAGCCATGCGCTGGCCCGCTTGCGCGACCTGCTCGGCGATCCGCTGCTGGTGCGGGCCGGCGCCGGCCTGGCGCCCACGGCCCGGGCGCTGGAACTGGCGGCGCCGCTGGCCGAGACCCTGGCGCAGGTGCAGACGCTGCTGGCGCCGAACGCCTTCGACCCGGCCAGCGCCCGGCGCACCTTCCGCGTTGCAATGTCCGACTACGGCGCCGCGATCATCCTGCCGGGGCTGATCCGCACCCTGCGTCACGAAGCGCCGGGCATCGACCTGCAGATCTGCCACGCCAGCCGCGAAGGCATGCTCGAAGGCGTGCTCAACGGTGACATCGACGTCGCCGCCGGCGTCTTCCCCGACCTGCCCGGCGAGCTGCGCAGCACGCCGTTGTTCGAAGAGCGCTACGCCTGCCTGCTGGATCGCCAGAGCCTGCCCGCCGACGGCGTGCTCGACCTGCCCACCTACCTGTCCCGTCCCCACGTCCTGCTGGAAATGCGCGGCAGCGGCACCCCGGAAATCGAACGCACCCTGACGGCCCTGCGCGAACGCCGCCGCGTCGCCGTCAGCCTGCCGCACTGGAGCGTCGCCCCGCAGTTGATCAGCGGCACGGACCTGATCCTGACCGTGGCTTCACGGGCGTTGAATGGCATCGACCGGACATCGCTGGCTGTCGTGCCGCCGCCGTTCGAGATCGCGCCGTTCACCTTTGTGCTGGCGTGGCATGGGCGGCGGGGTGGGGATCAGGCGTTGAATTGGTTGAATCGGCGGATCGGGGAGGGGATAGTGCGCGGCTGATATTCATCAAGGAGCGGGACGTGACAGTGAAGTTGGCTTGGATGGGCTGCGTGGCGCTTTGCGGTGGGCTGATGGCAGGGACAGTGCTCGCTGACTGTGCGCCTGAACCGGTAACGGGATCGCTGGATTTTTCCGTTTGCAAGGCTTGGCCGGCCTACCCCGGTCTGACGCTTTCTGCCGTTTCAACGTTTGAGCCGGATCCGGTGTACGGCAAAAACGGTCGGGTCGGAAGCTACGATTTGAGCTTGGCCGTGCTATCGACCGGTCGTTCTGAGCCGATTGCCACCTACCGCCAACCCGCTGCGTTCCTGTCTGATGCCATTGCGTTGAGTGCCGTTGATCTCGATACCGCCAGGTACAGGCTCACCCCTGAACTTCGTGCGTTTGGTGTCAGGGCCAGCTTCAAGGGCTCCTCCCGCGTCAATCCGATGGATGAAACCTGGCTGACCCTGTATGTAAAGGAGGGCGACAAGTTGCGCCCGGTGTTGGATCGACTTGTCGTCTCCGACTTCGGTGGCGAGTGGGACGGCAACTGCGCAGGTGAGCGCGCGGGTACGGTTCGCACCCTTGAGATCGGCCAGACCCGTTCACACGGTTACGCCGACCTGATCGTAAAGTCGGTCACTACCTGGCTCGTCGGTGAGGGCGACCCGCAGACGTGCGAGCTGAAAACCACGACGGGTAAACCCGTCCTCACCACGCTTCGATACGACGGGAAGTCCTATGTGCTGCCCGCAGGCTTCAAAGGTGTCTGACGGATGCCTGATACACGACTTTTTCAAGGAAGACCCATGCTGACTCCAACCCGACTGCTCATCGTCCTGGGCCTTCTGGCCATCACCGCCCAAGCCCAGGCCGCCTGCGAAACCAAGCCCTTCAACGGCCATTCCCTGTCCCGCTGCAAGATTTGGCCGGCCTTCGCGAATCAGGCGATTTCCGCCAAGTCCTCGTTCGTGCCGGATGCGGACGGCGGTCAGGACGGCGTATTCGACCTGGAACTGTCGGTCGTCAACGCCTCCAGCCTCAAGCCGTTGGTCACCTACGTCAAACCCGGCGCCTTCAACTCCGATGCCATCCGCTTCGACGACCTCAAGATCGATACCGCCCGTTACCGCTTGGCGACGGAAGTGCGGGCGTTCGGGCTGCGTTCCAGTTTCGGCCATAGCTCCCGGGCCAACCCCTACGAGAAAACCGACCTGGCGCTGTATGTCCGCGAGGGCGACAAGCTGCGGCCGGTGCTGGAGGGACTGGTGGTCTACAAGAACAGCGGCGAGTGGATGGCCAATTGCGAAGGCGAGGGCAAGACGCTTCGCCGTACCCTTGAGGTCGGGCCGCAGACCCACCACGGGTTTTCCGACCTGATCGTGACCACCAAAGGCACGCAACTGAAGACCGTCAAGTCGGGCCAGGCGTGCGTGTCCAGCACCACGGAACTGGCCGCCACCCAAATCACCCTGAGCTACGACGGCCGGCAGTACACCGTCCCCGAAGACCTGCGAGGTTACTGAAACGATGCTCACCGGGCTCAATCACCTGACCCTCGCGGTCACCGACCTTGCGAGCAGCCTGGCGTTCTACCGGGACCTGCTGGGCCTGCGTGTCGAGGCCACCTGGGACGCCGGTGCCTACCTGTCGCTGCCGGGCCTTTGGCTGTGCCTGTCGTTGGATCCCGAGCGCAACTCCGAACCCGCCGCCGACTACACCCATTACGCCTTCAGCCTCGGCGAAGTCGATTTCCTGCCGTTCGTGCAGAGGCTCCGTGCCGCGAACGTGCGGGAATGGCGGGACAACCGCAGCGAAGGTGCGTCGTTCTACTTTCTCGACCCGGACGGCCACAAGCTTGAGGCCCATGTCGGCGACCTGGCTTCGCGGTTGGCCGCATGTCGGCAAAAGCCCTATGCAGGCATGCGTTTTTTCAACGGACCGTGAATATTCGCCAAACGCTGGGATAGACTGGCGGCCACGTTTTCCGGCGCTTGCAGGTTTTCCATGACTTCATCGTTGCTGATGGCCGTGCTGGCCTCGGGGTTCATCTACGGCATCACGCCAGGTCCTGGCGTGCTGGCGGTGTTCGGCATCGGCGCGGCCCGCGGGCGGCGGGCCGGGGCAGGGTTCCTGTGCGGGCACCTGTTGGGCGATGTGGTGTGGTGCAGCACCGCGCTGATCGCCATCGTCGGCGCCCGGGAAATCGGCAGCACGGCGTTCGACGTGCTCGGCGTGCTCAGCGGCCTGTACCTGTTCTGGCTCGGCTGGCGTGCGGTGCGGGCCCGGCGCAGCAACGGCGACCAGCCCCAGGGCGCGGCGCGCCAGCCGTTCTGGCACGGCATCCTGTTCGGCCTGACCAACCCCAAGGCCTACCCGGTGGCGGTGGCGACCTTCACCGCGCTGCTGTCGAGCCGCGCCGAGCTGCTCAACTGGTCGATGCTGCCGATGCTCATCGCCTTGAGCTTCCTGGGCGGCCTGCTGGCCTACGCTATTCTCATCGGCATCGTCGGCGCCCGTCAGGTGCGCACGCTGTATCAGCGCCATGAGCTGGCGATCACCCGGCTGTGCGGGGTGATGTTCATCGGCTTCGCCGTCAACGCGCTGGTGCATGCGTTGCCGGGGCTGATGCCGAACAAGGCTTGAAACCGAACGCAAGGATGCGCAGTAGCCAGGTCAGGGACGGTTGATCAGTGCTGTATTGTCCGGACACCTACGCCGAACCATGGAAAGCCGAAACTCCGCGCCGCTGGCGAGCTACATCGATCTGTTGCTGGACGCCGTCTGCGCGGTGGATAAACAGGGCCGTTTCGTTTTTGTCAGTGCCGCCTGCGAACGGATTCTCGGCTACACGCCCGACGAACTGATCGGCCAAGCGATGATCGACTTCGTCCACCCGGCCGACCGCGAGCGCACCCTGGGGGCGGCCCGCGAGATCATGGGCGGCGAGCCCAAGCACAACTTCGAGAACCGCTACGTGCGCAAGGACGGCAGCGTCGTGCACATCCTGTGGTCGGCGCGCTGGTCGGAGGTCGACCAACTGCGCATCGCCGTGGCGCGGGACATCACCGAACGCAAGCAGGCCGAGTCCCGGCAGGCCGCGCTCTACGCGATCTCCGAAGCGGCCCATGCGGCGGAGGATCTGCTGGCGCTGTTCAAGCGCATCCACCTGATCATCGGCGAATGGTTGCCGGCGCTGAATTTTTCCGTGGCGCTGTATGACGAGCACTGCGCGCAGCTGAACTTTCCCTATCACGTCGTCGACGATGAGCGCCGACCGGAGCAGCCCGGCACGGTGACCGGACGCCTGTGCGCGGAGGTGATCCGCACCGGGCAGCCGATTCTGTTGACGCCCGACAGCGCCGACGCGCCTGCGGGGTTCGAGGAACTGGTGGCCGGGCAGCACGGCCCGTGCTGGCTGGGCGTGCCGCTGAACTCGAAGAACGGCACCATCGGTGCGCTGATCGTCAAGAGCCTGCCCGGCGGCGAACGCTACACCGAGCGGGACAAGGAACTGCTGCAATACGTCTGCGCCCAGATCGCCACGGCCATCGAGCGCCAGCAACTGCACGCCCGCCTGCGCCACATGGCGCAATACGACCAGCTCACCCAACTGCCCAACCGTGAACTGCTGCGCGAGCGGCTCAAGGCCTCCCTGGCCTTTGCGCGGGAGCAGTCGGGGTACATGGCGCTGCTGTATGTCGACCTGGACCGCTTCAAGCAGGTCAACGACACGCTGGGCCACCCGGTCGGCGACATGCTGCTGCAGACCGTGGCCAACCGCCTCACAGGCTGCGTGCGCGAAACCGACACGGTGGCGCGGATCGGCGGCGACGAGTTCATCGTGCTGCTGCACAGCATTCACGCCGCCGACGATGCCGACGGCGTGGCGGAAAAGATCCGACAGGTGCTGGTGCAACCCATGCGCCTGGACGGCCACAACCTGCACATCCAGCCGAGCATCGGCGTCGCCCGCTATCCCGAGCACGGCAGCGAAGAACAGCAACTGTTCCGCCACGCCGACCAGGCCATGTACGCCGCCAAACGCCTGAACCACCGTGCCCTGGACAGCTGAACGACGCTCGCCGTTCGTCGCGGCACCGGCAACTTTTCTAAACCTTTGACGGTCAGGCAATTCTCAACCTAGGCGGGCACCTGCTCGCCACGATCAACGCCAAGAGGTAGAGAATCATGCCTAATTCAAGAAACTCGAACTCGGGAAACTTCGCCAACGACCGGAGCAAGGCGTCCGAGGCCGGCCGCAAGGGTGGGAAAACCACCACCACGACCGTCGACAAGGATCCGGGCAAGGCCGAAATGGGCCGCAAGCCTGCGCAGAAGTCGAAGTAGCCGTTTGATTGAGAGGCGGGGGCGCGAGCTCCCGCTTGAATGCTTCAGAGAAGGAGGGCGCGACCATGAGCCGCAAGGCCTGCCGAGTCCGCAACATCAGTTTCTTCACCCTGCTGGCGCTGGGCGCAGGCAACGCGCTCGCCCAGTCGCCCGCCGACTTCATCAACGACGCGTCGGCCAAAGGCATGGCCGACATCGAAGCCAGCCGCCTGGCGCACCAGAAGTCCGAATCCAAAGAGGTTAAGGACTACACCATCGTGGTCATCAACGACCGCACCACCGCCAACCAGCACCTGGCGAAGATCGCCAGGAAACTCGACTTGCCGGTGGCGTCCCGCGACGACATGGCCGACAAGGCCAAGACGCTGATGCCAGAAGCCCTGGAGGGCGCGACCTTCGACCAGGCCTACGCCGCCAGTCAGGTCAAGGCGACGGAGGAGGCCATCCAGCAGATCGAGCAGGAGGCGCAGACCACCGACGTGCCTGAGATCAAGGCCTTCGCCGCCGAGACCCTGCCCAAACTGCAGAACCACCTGGAAATGGCCAGGGCCCTGCAGGCCAGCCGCTGACGCCGATGCCTGTGGTGCGCCGCACCCCAGGCATCGCATCAACAGTCGTTCAGGTTCTGCTTCGGCTTGCTCTTGCCCCCCAGCCCCTCCAGGTCGAACACCTCGTTTTCGCCCAGTGAGCGGTAATGCTTGCGCAACGCCTCCAACTGCTTCAGATCCAGCGACTCCAGCCCCAGCATCGCGTTCTGCGCCTCCTGGGTGACCCGCAGCAACTCGTCCAGCTTCAGGTGCAGGATGTCCGTGTCACGGTTCTGGGTGTTCTGGATCAAGAACACCATCAGGAACGTGATGATGGTGGTCGAGGTGTTGATGATCAGTTGCCAGGTGTCGTTGTAACCGAACAACGGCCCGCTCAACCCCCATAGCCCGATCAGGATCAACGCGCCCATGAACGTCTTGGGGCTGCCGGCCCACAGGGCGAGTGTCTGGGAGATCTTGGCGAATTTCATGGCGGTGATCCTCTAGCGGATGTGCTTGAAATTCTGACATCGGTAGTGAGATGAAAATTCTCTATGGCCAGGTCTGTGCTTGCCCGGAAGGATTTCTGTTTCGTCGGCCAAATGCCTTTTGCGGAGGGAGCTTTCCTTGTTTGGGTTTGCGTCTAGGCTCAAGTGGCAGTCAATTTGCCAGTACGCAAATGCACGGATAGAAACCTAGCTAGGGGTCACACATGGAATTCTTCGAAAAACTAGTCAGTCTTGCCGCCAAAGTCCGGTTGCAAAGTGCAGCCATCCAGACAGAGGAGGCTACGAAAAATGCGTTTGTCATGCCCTTCATCAGCACCGTCCTGGGCTACGACGTGTTCGATCCGACTGAGGTAATGCCAGAGTTTGTTTGCGACATCGGTACAAAAAAGGGAGAGAAGATTGACTACGCCATCATGAAGGAAGGTGAAGTTCAGATTCTCATCGAATGCAAGAAAATCGGAGAGCCGCTTCATATCAACCATGCCTCCCAACTGTTTCGCTACTTTCACGTCACCAGCGCTCGCATTTCCATTCTTACCAATGGGCAGGTCTACAAGTTTTTCACTGATCTGGATGCCCCTAACAAGATGGATGAGAAACCGTTCCTCGAACTGGATCTGCTGGATATCGACGAATACTCGGTTCCCGAGCTGATCAAACTGACCAAGTCTGCTTTCGATGTTGATTCGATCATCAATGCTGCTGGGGAGTTGAAGTATGTCAGTCAGATAAAAAAGGTCATCGCTTCACAGGTCAGCCAACCGGATGACGATTTCGTCAAAGTATTTGCATCCCGGGTTTACGACGGCGTGATCACGCAGAAAGTACGGGATCAGTTTCATGAGTTGACGAAGAAGGCTGTTGTTCAGTTTCTCAACGATCAAATCAATGATCGACTCAAGTCGGCCATGAGCGGCGCTATTCAGCCGGCCTTGGCTTCTATTCCCACAGCAACGAATGGAACCGATCCAGTTGAACCGCGGGATGAGTCCGACGACAAGGTACTGACGACGCTGGAGGAGCTGGAGGGTTACCACATCGTTCGTGCGGTCGTGCGGTCTGTCGTCGATGCCAAAAGAATTGTCCAGCGTGATACTCAGAGCTATTTCGGGATCCTGCTTGATGACAACAATCGCAAGCCAATTTGTCGTCTGCATTTCAATCGTTCCCAGAAATACATCGGCATTTTCGACGAAGAAAAGAACGAAACCCGACATCCCATCAATTCGGTGGACGATATCTACGAGTACTCAGACCAACTGAAAAAGACAGTGGGTTTCTACAACTGATTCAATTCAAAAAGGACCGGCCTGTCTGGCCGGTTTTTTTGTGGGTACAAATCATTGGGTGATCACCAATTCAACCGACCAGCTGAAACACCCCGCCACCTCGCAGCGCTGATTGACCAACATGAAATCGAACCGGCAGGGCGTCGAGCCCTTTGCCGTTGCCGAGCAATGCCAGTAATGGTCATCGGCCTGGTGGCTGCCCGGTTCGGTCGGGTTGGCGGGATCGGGGGCGGGAACGGTCAGGCCGGGTTTGACGACCAGCTTGGGTGCGGAAAGAACGCTGCTGTCGCCGATGTCCATGGCGTAGAACACCACGCTATGTTCGGCGATCAGGCTGATGGATCTTCCGCGCAGGTGACATTCGTCGCCGATGTTCATCGGGAGTGTCAATTTGCTGTCATTTCCGCTTTTTTTGCCAACGGCGTTTCCGCTGATCGCAAGAACGAAACCTGCATCGATGACCGTGGGGTTGTCGGGATCCAGGCTGGGGTCCGGGTATCTCGCCAGCAGGGACTCGGCATCGACGATCAACAGTGCGCTGAGCGCCTTGGCAGGGCGGGTCGACGGCGGTGGGATCGGTTCGGAAGTCATCATGGATTCCTTTCATGATGTTGGCGAAGTGCGACCGCCCCGGCCATGACAGGCATCCTGTTCCGTGCGGGGCGGTGGCGGATCCGGCAGGCCCCCCGTCGCCGGGAGGCCCGGAGCCTCGTCAGTTGTGGATGGAGATGAACGGATCCCAGGAGCAGCAGCCGACGATCTGGCAGTTGCGGTCGACGATCAGGAAATGGAAATGGTAGGTCACGCGGCCGCATGCCAGGGTTTCGGACGACCAGTAGTGGTTGTCGACCTTCTGGCAGCTGGGCACCGACGGATTGCTGGTGTTCGGCACGGCGACGCACGCCGTGGCCTTGCGCGGCGAGGGCGGCGAGATCAGGTCGTTGCCCTGGTTGCCGATGAACTTGTAGAAGATCACCGCGTTTTCGAAGCTCTGCGACAGGCTGGTCTCACGCCAGCGGATCAGGTCGCCGACCTGGGCCTTGATGTCCAGTTCGCCCCCGGCCTGACCGCTGACCACGTTGTCCTGGTTGGTGACCATGTAGACGTGTTTCCAGTCGATCAGCGTCGGCGAGGCCGGGTTCTTGCTGATGCCGGGGTAGTTTTTCAGAATGGTTTCGGTGTCGATAGAGACCAGCACATCCGTGACTCGAGACATGGTAAAGCTCCTTGTTCATAGTGAATGCCTGGCTGTTGACGAGCCCGGCAACGCTTGCCTGTCGCTTGGCCGTTGCTAGCACACTACGGACGGAACCCACCGGTCATGGGGTTTGAGCTGGCCGTGCTCCCTGCACGAAATCGAATGCGTCGGGTTCCTTCCGACTGCCGCCCATTGACTATAGGTAGCTTTTTTTAGCTGTCAAAACTGAGTCATCGACGGTTCGACGAACGGTCGCTTTGGCGTCATGGCAAAGCGACGCTTCGGAGCGGTTCGACGGTTTGGCTGCGGACACGGATTGCAACGTGTCGCTCTGGAGCTGAGCGCAAGGGAGGGGGTATCGTAGCGAACCGCTGGAACGCCCACCGACAGGAGTACGCAATGAGCTGGTCCGCCAAGCAATACGTCGCTTTCGAAGATGAACGCACCCGTCCGGCCCGTGACCTGTTGGCGGCGATCCCCACGCCCGAGGCGCGCACGGTGGTCGACATCGGCTGCGGCCCCGGCAATTCGACCGAGCTGCTGGTGCCGCGCTTTCCGGGGGCGCAGGTGCGCGGGCTGGACAGTTCGCCGGACATGATCGAGGCCGCCCGCAAGCGCCTGCCGCAGTTGCGGTTCGAGGTGGCAGACATCGATGCGTGGGCCGAGGAAGGCCCGTTCGATGTGATCTTCGCCAACGCGGTGTTGCAGTGGGTGCCCGACCACGCGACGTTGCTGCCGGCGCTGGCGGGCAAGCTTGCGTCCGGGGGCAGTCTGGCGATCCAGATGCCGGACAACCTCAATGAACCGTCCCACCGGCTGATGCGCGAAGTCGCCGCCAACGGGCCCTGGGCCGACAAATTGGCGGGCGCCGCCGGGCAGCGCACCGAAATGGCGGATGCCAGCGGTTACTTTTCGATGCTGCGGCCGCACTGCGCACGGGTCGATGTGTGGCGCACTACCTATCACCATCCGCTGCCTGGCGGGGCGGCAGGGGTGGTGGAGTGGTTCAAGGGCAGCGGCCTGATTCCGTTCCTCAGCCCCCTCACGGAAACGGAGCGGGCGCAGTACCTGGAGCAGTATCTGGCGGCCGTGGCTAAGGCCTATCCGGCGTTGCCTGACGGTTCGGTGCTGTTGCCGTTTCCTCGGCTGTTCATTGTCGCTACGCGTTGAGGAAGCGGTGGTGGGCGCCGGACGGGGCGCTTTCTGAGGGCGATAGTTTGATCCGGGATGTTTAATGCAGGTTCATGATTTGCCGAAGCTTCCCACACGGTTTTCAGGTTGTCCGTCGGAAGCTGGCTCTCTAGCCTGAGCGGGTCGCTGACAAATCGGCGACCGGGATTGGAACCCCGAACATCACTGAAAGCAAACGCACCTTTCATGACGTATGCTGCGCACCTTGATGGTGTGCGCTCCGCTATGGCGGCTGTGCGCGGGAGACTTCGAGTCTGCCGGGTTTTGCTCAGTGGCCCGGGTTCCAACCTGCGTACAGCTGCCACCCTTCGCGTGGAACCGAAGGCGGCAGCTCTGACCATCACGCTGAGTAAAAAATCATGAAAAAACCAACACCGAATCCGCCCGAAACCCCCACCGATCCAACATCCCCCTACACCTCGATCGACTCACGAAAACTCCACGAAGCCGCAGAACGCGCGCTCGACCATTACCTGAATCCGGCCGCCGGGATCATGGCCACGTCCCTCGACGCCGAACCCATGTACCTCCCCAACCCCGTCTACGACACCGAATCCCTGCTGGCCAACGCCAGCGAGAACCTCGGCTCGGCCTCGGAAATGCTCAACAACTTCGCCGCCGTGCTGGACGCCGGCCACCGCCGGACCGCGCTGGGCATTGCGCAACTGGTGGCGCTGGGGGAAGTGGCGGTGAACCAGGCGTTGGATAACGTCGAACCGAAGGGGTGACGAGGCTTTTGGGGCAGGCACAAAAAAACCGGTCATCGCGACCGGTTTTCTCTTTCAGTTGCCGCTCTGCTGCAGCACCTTGAGCGCCGCCGACGCCAGAAACCCCGAGCGGCTCTTTTCCTCGGGATGATGCAGCACGTATTCATCGATCCGGTTGAGCAGATACCCCGGCAGCGTGATGTTGAGTTTCTGTGCCTTGCCCAGGTACTTGGTCACATCGATGTCCACGACAGCCCAAGTGCAGCCTGCGTACTTGGGATTGGCGGCGTGCAGCGTGACCTTGTTGGCCGGCGGGATGGGCGAACCGTCCTCCGCCAGAATCTCGAAATGGCCTTCAATGGCTTCACGGGCCATGGCCATCGCATCGTCCAGGTCGTCGCCGGCGGAGAAGCACCCCGGAATGTCAGGCACCTCCACGCCCCAAGCCTGTTCGTCATCGCCCACCGAAATCGCAATCGGGTAAAGCATGTTCATTGTCCTCCATGGCGACTGGCCTTGCGGGTCAAAGCAGCGCCTGTTGCAGAATGCTGATGGCCGTCTTCTTGAGCAGATCCTTCTTCGGATGCGGCACCGTCACCAGACCGGGTTTGGTCGGGTGCTTGAAGTGATGATGGCTGCCGCGGACCCGCACCAGATACCAACCGTCCGCGACGAGTTGGCCGATTAGAAAACGGCTGTTCACAACACCTCCTTGTGGTGTGCTTGGTGGGTACTATACCTACGAGCTTTTTATGATCAACACCATAACCACCAGGCGGTGGCTCGCTCAGTGACAAACGGTGGCGTCGATCAGTCTAGGCAGCGGTGAAACCGAGGCGAGAGGCGTGTGTTGCATGCCGTTGCGGTCGGATGCCCGCCCACGAAACAGAGAATCCAAGACACAAAAAAACCGGCCCTATAGGCCGGTTTTTTTCATCCCCGTCAAATGACGCGGGACTGAAATCTGATTGGAGCGGGTGAAGGGAATCGAACCCTCGTTATCAGCTTGGGAAGCTGGAGTAATGCCATTATACGACACCCGCTCGGAACGGCTGACTTTGTACCAGACTCGGGCGCGGAATTGAAGTTTTCTTTGCGCGCGGTGCTCTGAAAGTCCTGAAGCAGACGTGCAGTCGGTCATTCGCGGGCAAGCGCTGCGGGCGTGAAGTCGGTAACGGCTTCAGTGGCGCAGGCTTGCTCGCGACGACGTTTTTTCAGATGGCCAATGCATGGTAGTCCTGGGCGAACGCGTTGCGCGCGCGGCTGCTGTGTTGCGCAGGTTTCAGGAAACCCAGCAATGCCTTGCGGCTGCCTTCGCAGGCGGCCTTGTGTTCCATGTCGAGGAAGTGGCCGGTGGCCTGCAGTGTGGTGAAGGTGCTCAGTTGCACATGGTTGCCGAACAGCTTGGCGTCCACGGCCGAGGTGTACTCGTCCCATTCGCCGTTCATGAACAGCACCGGCACGTCGATTTGCTTGGCGGCGCGCAGGTAGCAGTCGCGGTCGTTGTTCAGCACTTCGTTGATGTGAAAGTGCATCTGCCCGTATTCGTGCTCGGCCAGGCTGCTGACGTGGCGGTAGTTGAAGCGCTTGAACAGCGACGGCAGGTGCTTGCCGATGGTGTTGTTCACCAGGTGGCCGACGCGGTCGCGGTCCAGGTTGCCGAGGTGTTCGACGCCGCGTTCGAGGTAGTCGCGCATCGGTTCGTTGATCACCGGCGAGAACGAGCTGATCACGGCCCTTTCGATGCGCCGGGGACGATGCGCCAAGGCCATCATGGTGGCGGCGCCGCCCCAGGAGAACGACAGCACATGCTCGGCGGCGAAGTGGTCGATCAGCTCCAGCAGGATCTGGGCCTCGACTTCCTTGGTCAGCATCCTGTCGTGGCGGTTGTGCGCCTTGGAGCGGCCAGCGTAGGGCTGGTCGTAGCAGACCACGTTGAATTGCGGGTGCAGGTTCTTGACGGTTTGCGCAAACGACGCAGTCGTGGCCATCGAGCCGTTGACCAAGATGATGGTCTTCTCTGCGGCGTCTGCGCGATAGAACTCCGTGTAAACCCGATACTGACCCTGTATATCCAGCACAGCGATTTCTGGCCTCATGTCATAAGACTCCTGGCAAGCGGGTATGCGCGCAAAAGATTGCACGAGCTTTGTGACAGGTAGGCATACGCCTGGAATTTTGCGGGCCCATGTCGATCCGTTACGGCAGGTCGACGGGTGTTGTTATTGGCGGGCGATCTGCCGGGGGAGGCGGAGCCTTGGGGCTCTCTACCGGCAAAAGGTTTCTTAGAAGTATGTTGTGACTCATCGGTCACATTTTGGCCGACGTCCTGATTCAAGCAGGGGGATCAGGATCGCGCAAGTGCCGTCGGTAAATTGTTCGACAACTTCTGCTGAGCGGTCGCAGGCTTAGAACAAATGGATCTCTTCGGTGCGCAAAGCCCGGTACTCGCCCGGTTTTAGCGCATCGTCCAAATGCAGCGGGCCCATGGATTCGCGGTGCAGGCGCAGCACTTTGTTGTTGAAGTGACCGAACATGCGCTTCACCTGATGGTAGCGGCCCTCGACGATGCTCAACCGCGCCGTTTTCGGGCCGATCACGTCCAGCACCGCCGGCTGCGTGGTCAGGTCCTCGAAGGCGAAGTAGATCCCCTTGGCGAAGGTGCTCGCATATTCCGGGCCGATTTCCTGTTCGGTCTCTACGTAGTAGACCTTCGGCAGTTTGGTCTGCGGCTGGGTGAGGCGCCGCGACCAGGCGCCGTCGTTGGTGATCAGCATCAGTCCGGTGGTGTTGAAGTCCAGCCGGCCGGCGATGTGCAGGTCGTCCTTGTCCGCTTCCAGGATCAGGTCCAGCACGGTCGGATGCTGCGGATCGCGGGTGGCGCTGACGCAGCCCGGCGGCTTGTGCAGCATGAAGTAGCGCGCCGGTTTGCCGGCCTGCAGCACTTCGCCGTCGACCTCGACGCGGCTGAATTCCAGCACGTCGCTGTGCGGGTTGCTGACGATGTTTCCGTCGATGCGCACGCGCTTCTCCACCAGCAGCAGGCGAACTTGCTGACGGTTGTAGCGGGGCAGGTTGCTGAGGAAACGGTCGACGCGCATGGTCAGGAATCGGTGGGCAAAGGGGGGCGCATCTTACGGGATCGGCGTCCCGGACGCTTGCAGTTGCGCTTCGACCTGCGCGCAACGCGGGCACAGGCAGGCGCGGTCGCGCAGCTCGGGCGGCAGGGCCTGGAGCACCGCCGCATCGATGGTCACGCCGTAGCACCAGCAGGCGCGGTCGGCGGTGCGCGGGTCGGCCAGGGTGCAGTCGTTGCGGGCGCCACAGGCCGGGCAGAGGTCAGGTCGAGGGATGTCAGGCATAGGTCGAGTGCGGCATTTCCATGCAGGTGCGGTTGCGGCCGGATTGTTTGGCCCGGTACATCGCATGATCGGCCCGGGACAGCAGGCTGTGCAAGGTGTCGTCCCGTTGCAGGGTGGTGGCGCCGATGCTGACGGTCAGATTCAAGGCTTGGCCGTTGTAGGCATATTCGTGCTGCTCGACATGCCGACGGATCTTCTCGGCAATTTTCTGACCGGTGGCGCTGTCGGTGTCCTTCAGCAAAACGATGAATTCCTCACCGCCCCAGCGGCAGACGATGTCGGAATGGCGCAGGCAGCTTTGCAGGTCGCGGGCGAATCCGATCAGCACCTGGTCGCCGGCCATGTGGCCGTAGGTGTCGTTCAGCGCCTTGAAGTGATCCAGGTCCAGCAGCAGCGCGGTCAGCGGTTTCGGCTCCCGCTGCGCCTCGTGCAGGGCCTGCACGGCGAGCAGGTCGAAGCCGCGCCGGTTCGGCAGTTCGGTGAGGCTGTCGAGGGTGGCCTGGGCGTGGATCTTTTCCTGGAAGCGGCGGATCACCCGGTTGAGCAGGGCCAGCACGATCAGCGTCACCAGCAGGCAGATCAGCAGGTTGAGGTACAGCGACTGGCGGATTTCGCTCAGGGCGCCGTCTTCGCGCTTGTCGACGAACAAGTACCAGTTGAGTTCCGGAATGAACCGCACGTTGAGGAAATGTCCCTGACCGTGGGCGGAATATTCGTAGCTGCCGCTGTGGGGCTTGGGCAACTGGCTGACCAGGTTCTTCATGCTGTCCAGGTCGTTCAGGCTTTTGCCGGTGCGGGCGCCTTCCGGGCCGCCTTCGGCGCCGGTGAGCACCAGCCGGCCGAAGGTGTCGACGAAGTACACGCTGCGCTGGTAGCGCTGCTGGTACTTGTCGATCAGCTTGATCACCGCGTCCACCGTCAGCCCCACGCCGGCCGCGCCGATGAAGCGGCCGTGATAGTCGTAGACCTTGTAGTTGATGAAAAAGGTCATGTTGTCCTTGTTCGCCAGGTCCGGGTCGACGTTGATCTCGTACGGATCCTTCATGTCGCGCACGCGGAAGTACCAGGCATCGCGGGGCTCGTCGATCCTCACCTGCTTGAGCACGCCTTTGGCGTGGTAGTAGGTGTGGGTGCTGTTGGAGACGAAGAACGCGGTGTAGGCGCCGTAATGGGTCATGACTTCGTCGAGGTAACGGGTCATCTGGTCGGTGTCTTTTTCACCGTTCACCACCCAGTCGCGCATGAAGGTGTCGCGGGACATCATCGACGAAATCAGGATCGGTCTGACGAGATCCTTCTGGATTTCCGAGTAAACGGTGTCGGACGTCAGCGGCAGTTCGGTGTTGACGATGTTGTCGCGGATCGAGGTGCGCGAGGCGTAATAGCTGAGCAGCGAGGTGGCCAGGAAACCGGCGCCGAGCAGGATGACCACGGTGATCACCAGCGAGCGTTGGGAGTACAGCGCGGATCTGAGCGGCATGGGCGATTCCCTTGGCGGTGACCTGATGGCAGGCATTCTAGTGGCACGGCGGGGGAAATGGTTGCCCCTGTGCGGAGCGAATCCGATTCGCAGGAACCTTCGTCCGTTTTGGCCTCTCGCCAGGCGCCTGCGCCACTGATCCGAACCCCGGGCGGCATCGGCACTTGGGGGCCGCCAATCAGTCAAAAGAGGTGTCGGCCGGATTCCTTCGTCGTCGGTCGCAGGTCTTTCAGGAGGCCATCATGTTTCGTCGAATCCTGCTGGGTCTGGTGCTCGGTCTTGGTTTGTCGGGATGCTATTACTACGCCGGCACCTACGATGCCTATTCCGCCCCTTACTACTATCCCGGCTACTACTCGCCTTACTCCTACGGCGGCTACTACGGCCCGCGCTACTACGGCGGCGCCCGCTACTACTATTACGGCGGTCACGGGCCCCGTTATTACGGCGGCGGATACCACCGCTGGCACCATTAATCACCCCGTGAATCGGATCGTGGCAGATGAACAACCTTTCATCGGCTACGTGTTTCAAGTTGTTACCGAAACGCACCAGATTCCGAAAACGCTGTCAGATCATTCGTCAGTCACCGAATAAACGACTGACGCCTGCCAGCGTCGCTGGCGTGGCCCACCCGCGGTCCAGGAGGCCGCCATGTATCGCCGAATTCTTCTGCTTGCCGTGATGCTGTTTTCCATTGGCGGATGCGTCCCTTACTCCTACGGAGATGGCTACTACAGTTCGGAGGTCTACACGTCACAGTCGCCGTCGTACTACAACAGTGGTGGCACTTACTACAGCGGGGGCAGCACCTATTACTCTGCTCCGCGCTACTACCAGCCGGCTCCCCGCTATTACTCGGCGCCGCGCTATTACCAACCGGCTCCGCGCTACTATTCGGCGCCGCGCTACTACCAGGCAGCCCCGCGCTACTACGAGAGCCGGCGCTGGCACGACAATGACCGCGGACGCTGGGACGGCCATCGCGGTGGCTGGGATGACCACCGGGGACGTGGCGACCACGACCGTCACGGCGACCGGGGAGACCATAACGGTCGCGGACGCTGGTAACTCACCGCAAAAAAAGCGGCGCATCGAGCGCCGCTTTTTTTGTGTCCGAGATTGGCCGCAGGCCTCAGTAAGCCGACAGATCCGCCAACGGATGCCGCCCCTCCCAGACCTTGTGAAAATGCGCCTCCACCACCGCCTCCGGCACGCGGCTGACATCCGGCCAATGCCAGTGCGGCTTCTGGTCCTTGTCGATCAGCCGTGCCCGCACCCCTTCGCTGAATTCCGGGTGGCGGCAGCAGTTGAGGCTCAAGGTGTATTCCATCTGAAAGACTTCGGCCAACGACAAGTGGCGGGCGCGGACGATCTGTTCCCAGACCAGGTGCGCCGTCAGCGGCGAGCCTTCGCTCAGGGTCTTCGCCGCGCGGGCGATCAGCAGGTCGGCGCTGTCGCGTTGCAGGCTGATGGCTTTCCAGGCGCAGGCCACGTCGCTGACGTCCAGCAGTTCGTCGATCTGCCGGCGCCGCGGCAGCCACTGAGCGTCGGGCATCTGCGCCGCCGCCTCCTGCTGCAGGGCCTTGAGCAGGCTGTTGAGCTGCATGGCGGTCTGTTCCTGCCAGTTCAGTTGCAGCAGGCGCTCGATCAGTTCCGGCTGCTGTTCGTCGAGCAGGAACCGGTCGGCCAGGTCCAGGTCCAGCGCATCGCGGCCGTTCATCTGTGCGCCGGTGAGGCCGAGGAACAGGCCGAGCTTGCCCGGCAGCCGCGACAGGAACCAACTGGCGCCGACGTCCGGGTACAGGCCGATGCTGATTTCCGGCATGGCCAGGCGGCTGCTCGGTGTGACGATGCGGGTGCCGGCGCCTTGCAGCAGGCCCATGCCGCCGCCGAGCACGTAACCGTGGCCCCAGCAGATCAGCGGCTTGGGGTAGGTGTGCAGGCTGTAGTCGAGCCGGTATTCGGCGTTGAAAAACTGTGCGGCCAGGGGCGGCACTTCACCGGGGTGGGCGCGGCAGGCCTCCACCAGGCTGCGCACTTCGCCGCCGGCGCAGAACGCCTTGGCGCCGTTGCCGCGCAACAGTACGCAGACGATTTGCGGATCCTTGGCCCAGGCGCTCAGTTTGTCGCTCAGGGCGTGGATCATCGGCAGGGACAGCGCGTTGAGCGACTTTTCCGCATCCAGGCTGGCGATGCCCAGGCGGGCGCCGTCGGTGCCGGTGCGTTCTTCGAAGTGCAGGTTCATCGTGACCTCGATCGGGAATTTGAGCGTTCAGTATGATCGCTGTACGGGAAAGTGCCGGTTCCGTGTCAGATCAATTGACAAGCGTTGTCGGCTTTCCTAGGGTTCGCCCCATTGTTTTTGCCGGGTATGACCATGACTGCTGACGACCGTATCAAACTCGAACCGAGCTGGAAGGAGGCACTGCGTGCCGAGTTCGACCAGCCCTACATGGCGGAGTTGCGCACTTTCCTGCAGCAGGAGCGGGCGGCCGGCAAGGAGATCTATCCGCCGGGGCCGCTGATCTTCAACGCGCTGAACTCGACGCCGCTGGACAAGGTGAAAGTGGTCATCCTCGGCCAGGACCCGTACCACGGCCCGGGCCAGGCCCATGGCCTGTGCTTCTCGGTGCAGCCGGGCGTGCCGGCGCCGCCGTCGCTGGTCAACATCTACAAAGAGCTCAAGCGCGACCTGAACATCGACATCCCAAACCACGGCTACCTGCAGAGTTGGGCCGATCAGGGCGTGCTGATGCTCAACACCACCATGACCGTCGAGCGCGCCAACGCCAATGCGCACAAGGACAAGGGCTGGCAGTTCTTCACCGACCGGATCATCGAGGTGGTCAGCCAGCGGCAGCCGCACCTGGTGTTCATGCTGTGGGGCTCCCACGCCCAGAGCAAACAGAAGCTGATCGACGCGACCAAGCATCTGGTGCTGACCTCGGTGCATCCGTCGCCGCTGTCGGCCTATCGGGGCTTTCTCGGTTGCGGGCACTTCAGCCGCACCAACAAGTTCCTTGAGCAGAACGGCGAGACGCCGATCCGGTGGCAATTGCCGCCGCTCTGAAACTTGAGGTGAGGGAGCAGGCTCCCTCGCCACATGGGCTCAGTGTCATTCGGGGCTGCGGTTCCAGTACCGGAACAACGGCTCCGCCAGAAACAGCACGAACAGCAAGCGCATCACCTGCATCGCCGTGACCAGCGGCACCGACAGTTGCAGGGTTTCCGCCGTCAGGCTCATCTCGGCGATCCCGCCGGGCATCATCCCCAGGGTCAGCGAGCGCAGGTCCAGATGGGTCAGCGCACTCAACCCCAGTGCCGCCAGCGTGGCGATCAGCATGGTCAGCGCCGTGCCGATCAGGGTGCGGCCCATGAACGACGGCGCGCGGCGGAAGAACTGCCGGTTGAAGTGACAGCCCAGGCCGCTGCCGATCAGCCACTGGCCGATCTGGCTGCCGCCGTTGGGCAGGCCGATGTGCAGGTCCCAGCCGATGCTGACCGCCGCGCTCACCAGCAACGGCCCGAACAGCCAGGGGTTGGGCTGGCGCAGGCGCTGCCAGAGCCAGGCGAGCAGGGCGCCTGCCGGAAACAGCAACGCCAGCCAGCGCCAATCGACGCTGCCGGCGTGGGAAATCGGTGTGCCGTCGCCAAGCAGATACTTGAACGCCGCCGGCACGCACAGCACCACCACCAGCACCCGCAGGCTCTGCCCCGCCGCCACATGGCTGAGCATCGCGCCGTTGCGGGCGCCGAGGTTGACCATCTCGCCCGAGCCGCCGGGCATGCTGGAGAAAAACGCGGTGGCGCGGTCCTCGCCGGTGCGTCGCATCAGCCACACGCCGACCACCGCCGACAGGCTGGTGACCAACGCCCCGAAGAAAATCAGGCCGAAGTGGCTCAGCACCTGCTCCATCACCAGCGGAGTGAAGTGCAGGCCGATGCCGATGCCGACGATCCATTGGCCGCATTTGCGGCCGCCGGGGATTTCAGTCAGTTGCCACGGCGTCAGGCAGCGCACGAGGATGATCGCCAGGAGCGAGCCGACCATCCACGGCAGCGGCCAGCCGATCTGGCTGGCGACATAGCCGCCCAGCAGACCGACCAGCGGGGTGCCCCACCAGGATTTGAACGTCCGGTCAGGCATCGGCGACGACGCGCCGTGCGCCCGAACGCTTGCGCCAGATGCGCACGATCGGCACCAGCAGCATCACCACGATCAGCGCCCAGACACCCAGGGTGATGCCGCTCGACCAGAGGATCTCCAGCGAACCGTTGGAGATCGACAGTGCCCGGCGCAGGTTCTGCTCCATCAGGCCGCCGAGGATGAAGCCCAGCAGCACCGGCGACAGCGGGAAGTCGAGCTTGCGCAGGATGTAGCCGAAGATGCCGATGCCGATCATCAGGAACAGGTCGAACGTGGTGGCGTGCACCGCGTAGACGCCGATGGCGGTGATGATCGCGATCATCGGCACCAGCGCCCAGTTCGGCACGGCGAGGATGCGGGTGAAGACGCGGATCATCGGGATGTTCAGGATCACCAGCATGATGTTGGCGATGAACAGCGAGGCGATCAGGCCCCAGACGATGTCCGGCTGCTGCTGGAACAGCAGGGGGCCCGGCGTGATGTTGTACAGCGACAGCGCGCCGATCATCACCGCCGTGGTGCCCGAACCCGGCACGCCGAGGGTCAGCATCGGCACCAGGGCGCCGCAGGCTTCGGCGCCGATGGCGGTTTCCGGTGCGGCCAGGCCGCGCTTGTCGCCCTGGCCGAACTTGCCGCCGGGGCCGGCGATGCGCTTCTCGGTCATGTACGCCACGGCGCTGGCCAGGGTCGCGCCGGCGCCGGGCAGCACGCCCATGATGAAGCCCAGCACGCCGCAGCGCAGGTTCACCGCGAACACCGAAGCGGCTTCCTTGAAGTTGAACAGCATGCGCCCGGTGGCCTTGAACGCTTCCTGGCCGCGGTGGGTCTTTTCCAGCAGCAGCAGGATTTCGCTGATGGAGAACAGGCCCAGCACCAGCACCACGAACTGGATGCCGTCGGTGAGGTGGATGTTGTCGCCGGTGAAGCGGTACACGCCGCTGTTGGCGTCGATCCCGACCGTGGACAGGAACAGGCCGATCAGCGCCGCGATGAAGGTCTTCATCGGCCGGTCGCCGGCCATGCCGCCCAGGCAGACGATCGCGAACACCATCAGCACGAAGTATTCGGCGGGGCCGAAGGCGATGGCCCACTTCGCCAGCATCGGCGCGAACACCACCATGCCGCAGGTGGCGATGAAGGCGCCGATGAACGAGCTCCAGGCCGACAGCGACAGCGCCACCCCGGCCAGGCCCTGGCGGGCCATCGGGTAACCGTCGAGGGTGGTCATCACGGTGGAGGCTTCGCCGGGGATGTTCAGCAGGATCGAGCTGATCCGGCCGCCGTACTCGCAGCCCAGGTAGACCGCCGCCAGCAGGATCAGCGCCGACTCCGGCGGCAGGCCCAGGGCGAACGCGATGGGGATCAGCAGCGCCACGCCGTTGATCGGGCCCAGGCCCGGCAACAGGCCGACGATGGTGCCGATGAGGGTGCCGCTCAGGGCGGTGACGAGGTTGTAGGGGGTCATCGCCACCCCGAAACCGTGACTCAGGTATCCAAGCGTATCCATATCAGTTCTCCAGGACGTCGAGCAGGCCCAGCGGCAGCGGGACGTCCATGACTTTGTCGAACAGCAGGTACAGGCCGACGCTCAGCAGGCTGATGATGACCGCGCCGGGCAGCCAGCGGCCGCCGTACAGGCGCGCCATCGGAATGCCGATCAGGGTGCTGCTGAGGATGAAGCCCAGGGGTTCGAACAGACCGGCGAACACCACCAGCAGCAACACGCACACGCCGATCTTCTTCAGCGTTTCGCGGTCCAGCGGCGGGTCTTCTTCGGTGTGCTTGATGGGGGAGGGGCGGTAGATCATGTAGATCAGCGCCAGGCCCATCAGCCCGAGCATCAGCAGCGGAAAGGCCCGGGGGCCGATCGGTTCGTAGGAAAACGGTGCCTGGTAGGGCCAGGCCATCAGCACGAGGCCGGCGCAGGCCAGCAGCAGTACCGACGCGAAGAGGCGTTGAACGAGCATGGGAAACTCCTGGGCCGCCGCCGCGCAACCGGCAGCGGCGGCCGCTAGACAGAGATCACTGGATCAGGCCGAACTCTTTGGCCAGCACCTTGTAGTCCGCGACTTGCTTCTTCACGTAGGTGTCCAGCTCCGGGCCGGTCATGGCGAACGGGAACAGCTCGCGCTGATCGCGCAGCTTGGCGAACTCGTCGGAGGCCAGCAGTTTGTCGAAGGAGGCTTTCCACCAGGCGTAGTCTTCGTCGCTGACCTTCGGCCCCAGGTAGAAGCCGCGCACCACCGGCCAGACGATGTCGTAGCCTTGCTCGCGGGCGGTCGGGATGTTTTTCATTTCCGGCTCGTCGAGGCGGTTCTCGGCGAACACCGCCAGCAGGCGCATGTCGCCGCTGAGGATGTGCGGCATGGAGTCGGAGATGTCGGTGCTGCCGACCTGGATGTGGCCGCCGAGCAGGGCGGTGGCGATCTCGCCGCCGCCTTCGAGGGCGACGTAGCGCAGGTCGCGCGGGTTGATCCCGGCGGCCTTGGCGATCAGGGCGGTCTGCATCCAGTCCTGGCTGCCGACGGTGCCGCCGGAGCCGATCACCACGGCGCTCGGGTCTTTTTTCAGCGCCTTGACCAGGTCGTCGAGGGTCTTGTAGGGCGAATCGCTTTTCACCGCGATGGCGCCGTAGCTGGTGCCGACCGCCGCCAGCCAGCGCACGTTGGTCTCATCGAAACGGCCGAACTTGCCCTGAGCCAGGTTCAGCAACGAACCGCTCGACCACGCCACCAGCGTGCCCGCATCGGCCGGACGCTGGGCGACCACCGCGTTGTACGCCACCGCGCCGACGCCGCCGGGCATATAGGTCACGCGCATCGGCTTGGTCAGCAGCTTTTCGTTCACCAGCGCGCTTTGCGCCAGTTTGCAGGTCAGGTCGAAACCGCCGCCGGGGGAGGCCGGCGCGATGCATTCCGGGCGTTTGGGTTCGGCCATCAATTGGCCGGCGAACACCATGAGGCCGGCGGCCAGAGCGACTTTACGCAGTGATAAGTTCATCTATGTCTCCTTGGGAGTTGTTGTTATGGACGTACTGAATTACCAAAGGGCAACGCTGTAGCTCACCAGCAGACGCACTTCATCGGCATCGCGGGCGGAGTAGTTGGAGCGGTAGGTGGCATTGCGCAGGCGCACGGCGACGTCCTTGAGGGCGCCGCTTTGTACTACATATTTGATCTCGGTGTTGCGCTCCCACTCCTTGCCTTCGTCGCCGTTCTTGAGCTGGATGTTGTCGCCGCTCAGGTAACGGGTCATGAAGCTCAGGCCGGGGATGCCGAGCCTGGCGAAGTCGAAGTCGTAGCGAGCTTGCCAGGAGCGTTCTTCGGCGCCGGCGAAGTCGTTGATCTGCACGAAGTTGACCAGGTACGGGTCGCTGCCGTCGACATAAGGGAACGCGCTGTCGCCGGACATGTGCTGGTAGCCGGCGGTGAACTTGTGGCCGCTCAGGGCGTAGCTGACCAGGCCGTTGAGCGAGCGGTTGTCGATCTTGCCGCCGCGGGCCGCGCCCTGGTCGTCGCTGAGGGCGAACCGCAGGTCGGTGGCGAAGGTGCCGGGCCCCATCGGCTGCGAGGCGACCAGGCCGAGGAAGTGCTGGTTATAGACCTCGGCGAGTTGGGCGAAGTGGTAGCTGCCGGTGATCTTGTCGGTGAACTTGTAGTCCAGGCCGCCGAAGTCGAAGTGCTTGCCGGCGACGGTGCCGGCGAAGCGGCCGTTCTTGTTGTTGAGGGCGATGTCCTCGAAATCGGTGCTGTCGCGGTCCTTGGCCTTCTCCAGGCGCCCGCCGGTGAACGTCAGGTTCTTGATCTCCTTGGAGGTCAGCAGGCCGCCTTCGAAGGTCTGCGGCAGGATGCGCCCGTCGTTGGGCTTGAGGATCGGCAGTTCCGGGATCAGGCTGCCGATCTTCAGTTCGGTGGCGGAGATCTTGACCTTGCCGGTCAGGCCGAGCTTGGCGTATTCGTCCGCCGCGCGACCGTCATCGTGGGTCGGCAACAGGCCGGTGCCGGTGCGGTCCGGGCTCGAATCGAGCTTGACCCCCAGCATGCCCAGCGCATCGACTCCGAACCCCACGGTGCCGTCGGTGTAGCCCGACTGCAGGTTGAGCATGAAGCCCTGGGCCCATTCGTCCCGCTTGGATTGCTGGGCGCTGGTGCCGTCGCGGAAGTCGCGGTTGAAGTACATGTTGCGGGTTTCGAAGGTGGCGCTGCTGTCTTCGATGAAGTCGGCATGGCTCAGCGGGGAAAAGCCGGCAAGGGCGGCGGCGCTGGCGAGGGCGGTGCGGCTGAAGCGGGAAGGACGGACAGGCGCGAAGGCCCGGCTCTGCAAGGACTGCATGGATGCTGTACTCCGTTTATTGTTCTTATTGGTCGAAAACGCTTCGTGGCGTTTTTCGCAGCGCTGTGTGCGGCAGCGACGGAAGTCGAAACATTCCGTTACCCGACTCTAACGGCCCAACCTTTCGCTAACCTTTCAGTTGACTTTCACGGTTTTCGGGCTTCACAGCGGCGGTGGCGGCGGTAAACTCCGCGCCAAAGAGTGGCGTCGGCCACCCCCTGAATGAGGTAAGGATCCATGCGTGTTCTGCTCGTCGAAGACCATTTGCCGCTCGCCGAAAGCGTGGCGCAGGCGCTCAAGGGCACCGGTCTGACCGTGGATGTGCTGCACGACGGCGTGGCCGCCGACCTGGCGCTGGGCAGCGAGGAATACGCCATGGCGATCCTCGACGTGGGCCTGCCGCGCATGGACGGGTTCGAGGTGCTGGCGCGCCTGCGCGCACGCGGCAAGAACCTGCCGGTGCTGATGCTGACCGCCCGCAGCGACGTCAAGGACCGGGTGCATGGCCTCAACCTCGGCGCCGACGATTACCTGGCCAAGCCGTTCGAGCTGACCGAGCTGGAGGCGCGGGTCAAGGCCCTGTTGCGCCGCAGCGTGCTCGGCGGCGAACGCCAGCAGCGCTGCGGCGTGCTGGCCTACGACCTCGACACCCGGCGCTTCACCCTCGGCGAAGAACTGCTGACGCTGACCTCCCGCGAACAGGCCGTGCTCGAAGCGCTGATCGCGCGGCCGGGGCGGGTGATGAGCAAGGAGCAGTTGGCGGCGCAGGTGTTCGGCCTGGATGAGGAAGCGAGCCCCGACGCCATCGAAATCTACGTGCACCGCCTGCGCAAGAAGCTCGACGGGCAAGCGGTGGCCATCGTGACGTTCCGTGGCCTGGGCTACCTGCTGGAAAGCCGCGATGCATAAGCCCAGCAGCCTGCGCTGGCGGTTGCTGTGGAACCTGGCGCTGCTGCTGGTGGTGCTGATGCTCGCCAGCGGCCTGAGCGCCTACTGGAACGGACGCGAAGCCGCCGACACCGCTTACGACCGCACGCTGCTGGCGTCGGCCCGCACCATCGCCGCCGGCCTCTCGCAGCGTGACGGCAGCCTCAGCGCCGACGTGCCCTACGTGGCCCTCGACACCTTCGCCTACGACAGCGCCGGGCGCATCTACTACCAGGTCAACGACATCCACCAGAAGCTGATCTCCGGCTACGAGAACCTCCCCGGCCCGCCGCCTGGCACGCCGCGCACCGACAGCTATCCGGCCCTGGCGCGGTTCTACGACGCCACCTACCGCGGGCAGAACGTGCGGGTGGTGAGCCTGCTCAAGGCCGTCAGCGAACCGAACATGAACGGCATGGCGGAAATCCGCGTCGCCGAAACCGACGAAGCGCGGGTCAGCATGGCGCAAAGCCTGGCGGCCGATACGCTGCTGCGCCTGGGCATGCTGGCCGGCGGCGCGTTGCTGCTGGTGTGGTTCGCGGTGAGCGCCGCGCTGCGGCCGCTGGAGCGTTTGCGCACGGCGGTGGAAGAGCGCCAGCCTGACGATCTGCGGCCCTTGCCGCTGGTGCAGGTGCAGCACGAGCTATGGCCGCTGGTGCGGGCGCTCAACCATTTCACCGAGCGCCTGCGCGGGCAGTTCGAGCGTCAGGCGCAGTTCATCGCCGATGCGGCGCACGAGTTGCGCACGCCGCTGGCGGCGCTCAAGGCGCGGCTGGAGTTGGGCCTGCGATCGAATCAGCCGCAGGTCTGGCGAGACACCCTGCAGTCCTCGGCGCAAAGCACGGACCGGCTGACCCACCTGGCCAATCAGTTGCTGTCGCTGGCGCGGGTGGAAAACGGCGCGCGGGCCATCGCCGAAGGCGGCGCCGAGCTGCTCGACCTGAGCCAGTTGGCCAGGGAGCTGGGCATGGCCATGGCGCCGCTGGCCCATGCCCGAGGCGTCGCGCTGGCGCTGGAGGCGGATCAGCCGGTGTGGCTGCGCGGCGAGCCGACGCTGCTCAACGAACTGCTGAGCAATCTGGTGGACAACGCGTTGGCGCACACGCCGTCGGGCGGCAACGTGATCCTGCGGGTCACGGCGCCGGCGGTGCTGGAAGTCGAGGATGACGGACCGGGGATTCCGCTGCACGAGCGCGACCGGGTGTTCGAGCGCTTCTACCGGCGCAACCAGCAGGTGGCGGGATCGGGGTTGGGGCTGGCGATCGTCGGCGAGATCTGCCGGGCGCACCTGGCGCAGATCTCGCTGCATGATGGCGAGCACGGGGGGTTGAAGGTCAGGGTCAGCTTCATCGCCGGATGAGGCTTTTTAGGATTGATTCTGGAAGGCAGCGCCGCCGAGCATCGGGGCTGCTTCGCAGCCCAGCGGGAGCAAGCTCCCTCGCCACATCGGTCAGTAGAACATCGACCGCGATTCTTCCAGGTCCGCGCACATTTCCTTGTTCTCCGTGTCGATCCCCAGCTTGCGGAACGCCGGAACGCTGAAGGGGTCGATGCGCGCGAACGGGTGCTCGGTGTCCTTGTGGCAGTACAGGCTGGCCACCTGCACCAGATCGACGTAATCGATCTCGGCCGATTCCCGCTTGAAGTCCTGATACAGCCCCGGCAGCTCCACCAGCCGCTCCGGGAACTCCCAGACGCGCAGCAGCTTGTCGCCGAGCAGCGGGTGAATGTGGTCGATCACGTGGTTGAGGCTGACCGGGTCCGACAGCAGCTCGTAATGGTCTTCGGCGTAGGTCAGGATCGGCAGGACGCCGATCTGGTGCACCAGCCCGCCGAGGGCGGCCTGGTCAGGCTTGAGCTGGGTGTGGCGGCGGCACAGCGCGTAGCTGACCCCGGCGATCTCCAGGCTCTTGCGCCAGACTTCGCGCATCTTCTGTTCCACCACGTCGGAGCGGGCATGGAAGATCTGCTCCATCACCAGACCGATCGCCAGGTTGCTGCTGTAGTTGACCCCCAGCCGGGTGATGGCCGTGTGCAGGTCGGTGACTTCCTGCGTCGCGCGCAGCAGCGGGCTGTTGACCACCTTGATCAGGCGCGCCGACAGCGCGGTGTCCCGGCCGATCACCTTGCTCAGGTCGCTGACGCTGATTTCCGGGTCTTCGGCGGCCTTGCGGATCTGCAACGCCACTTCCGGCAAGGTCGGCAGAACCAGATCATCGTTGTCGATGGCCTCAACCAAATCCTGTTGGACCTTATCCGCCAGCTCGCTCATGTCGTATCTCTAGGTCTTGCACCAAAGGCCGCGCTCAGCGCTGGATCTCGCGGTCGCGATCCAGTTCGTAAGGCAGATCGAGCACGTGCAGCGCCGGGCCTTCGAGCGTGCCCAGATGCACGGCGCCCTCGTCGGCGGCTTCGGCCTGCAGCACCGCGAGCAGTTCGATGTTCTGTTCGGCGCGGGCGGCCAGCACCACTTCGCCGATGGAGCTGCCGTGGCTTGGCGCAAACAGCGGGGTGCCGGGCTCCGGCAATTCGCCGGCCTCCAGGCTGACGCGGTATTGGCGACGCTTGAGCTTGCCCAGGTACTGCATGCGCGCGACGATTTCCTGGCCGGTGTAGCAGCCTTTCTTGAAGCTCACGCCGCCGACGGCCTGCAGGTTGAGCATCTGCGGAATGAACAGCTCGCGGGTGCTCGGCATGACCTGGCCGATGCCGGCGCGGATCTGGCCCAGCAGCCAACCGTTCAGGTCGCCTTCGGCCAGTGCGGCGGACAGCCGGGCCTTGATGGCGTCGGCCTGATCGGCGGGCACCCACAGTTCGGCGCGGTCCGGCGAGACGCGGATCGCGATCAGGCCTTCGTGGCGCGCCACGCTGTCGGTCTCGGCCGGCAGGTTCAGGCCGAGGCCGTTCAGGGCCGCGTCCCCGTTAACCAGGCCAAAGCGCACCCAGGCTGCGCTTTCGTCGGTCAGCTTCGATTTGGAGAACACCGCGTATTTCTTCAGGTCCGCCAACTGCGGTTCCAGCAGCCCACCGGCCATCGCCATCAGGACGCCGTCGCCTTCGAGCAGGATGCGGAAGCTCGACTGCATCCGGCCTTTCTGCGTGCAGCGGGCGCCGAGGCTGGATTGGCTGTCGCTCAGGTAGTTGATGTTGCAGGTCAGCTGGCCTTGCAGGAACTTGCCGGCATCCGCGCCGCGGACCGCGAGAACGCCTTCATGTGACAGGGTGCAGAAAAAAGCAGAATCGGCCATGGGTCATCGCAGGGTAAATAGACTGGGGCACATCATAAGGGGGGCACGTTGAAATGGATAGTTCATAAAGGATCGGTGGCGCCCGACCAAAGCCGACTGTTCGATGCGCGCCCGGTCTGTATACTTGCGGCCTATTTGAGGAGCGCTCCATGGTCGAACAAGTTGAACTGAACCGCCTCTTTTGGCACAGCCGCCGCGGCATGCTCGAGCTGGACGTGCTGCTGGTGCCGTTCGTCAAAGAGGTCTACGCGAACCTGAACGACGTGGACCGCGCACTGTATGTCCGTCTGCTCGAATGCGAGGATCAGGACATGTTCGGCTGGTTCATGGAGCGCAGCGAATCGGATGATCCGGAGCTGCAGCGCATGGTTCGCATGATCCTGGACCGTGTCCAGCCCAAGTAACGTGTTTGAATGCCGCTGGCAGGCCTCAGGGCAACTGCTGGCGGCGTATCTGCTGACCCAGGCGTTCGCCCTGGGGGCCGTGTTTTTTCTATCCGTACCGCTCTGGGCCAGCCTGCCCGGGGCTTTGGCCTGTCTGGGCCATGCCGCGTGGGTGTTGCCGCGCCAGATTCTTCTCAGCCATCCCAAAGCCTTCAGCGGTTTGCGCCGCGCCGCGGACGGTTGGCGGCTGTGGAACCGCGCCGATGGCTGGCAGCCGGTGCAGCTGCGGCCGGACAGCCTGGCGCTGCCGCTGATCGTGGTGCTGCGTTTCCGTCTGCGGGGAGAGCGGCGCACACGGTCGGTCTGCGTGCCCCGCGACGCGCTGACGGCGGATGTGCACCGTCGCCTGCGCGTGCGCCTCAAGTTCAGCCGGCGTAGGTGGGCGGCACCAGAATAGTGTCCAGCGCTTCGGGCAGCAGGTCCGGGTAGTCGAGGGTGAAATGCAGCCCCCGGCTTTCCTTGCGCTCCATGGCCGAGCGGATCATCAGTTGCGCCACCTGGGCCAGGTTGCGCAGCTCGATCAGGTCGCGGCTGACCTTGTAGTTGCTGTAGAACTCGTCGATCTCGTCCAGCAGCAGGCGCACGCGGTGCTGGGCCCGCTGCAGGCGCTTGTTGGTGCGCACGATGCCGACGTAGTCCCACATGAACCGCCGCAGTTCGTCCCAGTTGTGCGCGATGATCACGTCTTCGTCCGAATCGGTCACCTGGCTGGCGTCCCAGGCGGGCAGGGCGCTGGGCGCACTGATGTCGTCCAGTTGCCCCAGAATGTCGGCCGCGGCCGAACGGGCATAGACGAAACACTCCAGCAGCGAGTTGCTGGCCATGCGGTTGGCGCCGTGCAGGCCGGTGAAGCTGGTTTCGCCGATGGCATAGAGGCCCGGCACGTCGGTGCGGCCCTGCTGGTCGACCATCACGCCGCCGCAGGTGTAGTGCGCTGCCGGAACGACCGGGATCGGTTGTTTGGTGATGTCGATGCCGAACCCGAGGCAGCGCTCGTAGACAGTCGGGAAGTGGCTTTTGACGAAGGCTTCGGGCTTGTGGCTGATGTCCAGGAAAACGCAGTCCACGCCCAGCCGTTTCATTTCATGGTCGATGGCCCGGGCCACGATGTCCCGGGGCGCCAATTCGGCGCGCGGGTCGAAACGCTGCATGAAGCGCTCGCCGTTCGGCAGCTTCAGGTGGGCACCTTCGCCGCGCAGGGCCTCGGTGATCAGGAAACTCTTGGCCTGCGGGTGATACAGGCAAGTGGGGTGGAACTGGTTGAATTCCAGGTTCGCCACCCGGCAACCCGCCCGCCAGGCCATGGCGATGCCGTCGCCGCAGGCGCCGTCGGGGTTGCTGGTGTAGAGGTAGACCTTGGCCGCGCCGCCGGAGGCCAGGATCACGAACCTGGCACCGTAGGTGTCGACCTCGCCGGTGCGGCGGTTGAGCACGTAGGCGCCGAGGCAGCGGTCGCCGTCCAGGCCCAGTCGGCGTTCGGTGATCAGGTCGACGGCGACCCGCTGCTCCAGCAGTTCGATGTTCGGGCGCTCCTTGGCCTGGGCCAGCAGCGTCGTGAAAATCGCCGCGCCGGTGGCATCGGCGGCGTGGATGATGCGCCGGTGGCTGTGGCCGCCTTCTCGGGTCAGGTGGAATTCGAAGCCGCCGTCTTCTCCGCTGGACTGTTCGTCGCGGGTGAAGGGCACGCCTTGGTCGATCAGCCACTGGATCGCTTCGCGGCTGTGCTCGACGGTGAAGCGCACGGCGTCTTCATGGCAAAGGCCACCGCCGGCGTTCAGGGTGTCGTCGACGTGGGATTCGACGGTGTCGGTGTCGTCCAGTACGGCCGCAACGCCGCCCTGGGCCCAATAGGTGGAGCCGTTGGCCAGATCGCCCTTGCTCAGGACGGCAATGCGCAAATGGCCCGGCAGGGTCAGCGCAAGACTCAAACCGGCAGCGCCGCTGCCAATGACCAGAACATCGTGTTGAAACTGTTGGCTCATTTCAGGATTCCGCTCAAAGCGACCCGGGTCGGGGGTGGCGCAAGACAGCTGGATCGGCACGTCGGGACCGCCACACAGCCCACTAGTATATAGAGGGGGGGATCGGCACAATAGCCGGGCCCGTATGGCATTGTGAAACTACCGTGACGGAGAAATCCGAACGTTTCGTCGGAAGAGTTTTTTGCAGGTTTTGCGAAAAGACGACCGTATCGGGGATGAAACACACTTTTTCCGCTCACGGTTGCCCAATGTCGGTGTGGCGCGGCTATAAATATTTGGAACTTTTGCCAAGGGCCCAAGATCAATAGACAGGTGCCTGAGACAAGGGACAGTGTCGGCTTCGAAGCGGAACCTGCGAGCGGGTTCCTGCCGGCGAACCGATGACAAGATTATTCGCGCAGCCGGTTCATGCCGCGCTGCGTTTTTCGTGCGTGCCTAATCAGAGCCCCGCAGGAAACTTGCTTGGAGGGGGAGAACTTTTGCGAAAAGCCCGAGTCTATGTTTGCAAGTCCGGTCGTTTGGTAATGCAAGCCTCCTCCGAGCTCATCGAGGAGTGTTCATGCTAACCCAGGAAGAGGATCAGCAGCTGGTCGAGCGCGTTCAGCGCGGCGACAAGCGGGCGTTCGATCTGCTGGTGCTGAAGTATCAGCACAAAATTCTCGGGTTGATCGTGCGTTTCGTGCACGACACCCATGAAGCCCAGGACGTTGCGCAAGAGGCCTTCATCAAGGCATTCCGAGCGCTTGGCAACTTTCGCGGAGACAGTGCGTTTTACACGTGGCTTTACCGCATCGCCATCAACACGGCGAAAAACTATCTGGTTTCACGCGGCCGTCGGCCGCCGGATAGCGATGTCAGTTCCGAAGACGCGGAGTTCTATGACGGCGACCACGGCCTCAAGGATCTCGAGTCGCCAGAACGCGCATTGCTGCGGGATGAGATCGAAGGCACCGTCCATCGAACCATTCAGCAACTGCCGGAAGATTTGCGCACGGCTTTGACTTTGCGCGAGTTCGACGGTCTGAGTTATGAGGACATTGCGAGCGTCATGCAATGTCCGGTGGGTACCGTGCGCTCCCGGATCTTCCGCGCCCGGGAGGCCATCGACAAAGCCCTGCAGCCGTTGTTGCAGGAAAACTAAAGACAGCGGCGACAGCCAAGAGAGGAACGCCATGAGTCGGGAAGCCCTGCAGGAATCGCTGTCCGCAGTGATGGATAACGAAGCGGACGAACTGGAACTGCGTCGGGTGCTCAACGCATTTGACGATGTTGAAACCCGTGAAACCTGGGCTCGCTACCAGATTGCCCGTGCAGCCATGCACAAGGATCTGCTGCTTCCGCGTCTGGATCTCGCTGCGGCGGTCTCCGCTGCGCTGGAAGACGAGGCCGCTCCGGCCAAGGTCTCCCGCGGCCCTTGGCGCAACCTGGGTCGCCTGGCCGTTGCGGCATCGGTGACCGTTGCGGTGCTGGCGGGTGTGCGTCTGTACAACCACGACGAAATCGCTGGCGTTGAGTTGGCTCAGCAGTCCAACCAGCCGACCCTGGCCGTGCCACAGGTCAAGGGCCCAGCGGTATTGGCAGGCTACAATGAAAGCTCGGAAGCCACCGGCCCCATGGCCAACGGCGTTCTGCAGGGCCAGCCGGGTTGGCACGACCAGCGTCTGCCAGGCTACCTGCGCCAACATGCCCAGCAGGCCGCACTCAAGGGTACTGAAAGCGCCTTGCCTTACGCGCGTGCAGCCAGCCTGGAAAACCGTTAAGGAGGATCATGCGCGCCATACCTCTACTCTCGCTTCTGCTTGGCGGCTGGTTCATCGTTCCAGCCCATGCCGACGACGCCCAGGATTGGTTGACCCGTCTGGGCCAGGCCGAACAGCAGCAGAGCTTTCACGGCACTTTCGTCTACGAGCGTAACGGTAGTTTCTCTACCCACAACATCTGGCACCGCGTCCAGAACGGCCAGGTTCGCGAGCGGTTGCTTCAGCTCGATGGATCGGCGCAGGAAGTTGTGCGGGTGGATGGACGTACCCAATGTGTCAGTGGCGCACTGATTGCGGGGCTGGGGGATTCGCCGAATTCCGCCGCCCGCCCCCTCGATCCTCAGAAACTCAAGAATTGGTATGAGCTTGCCGTCATCGGCAAGTCGCGTGTGGCCGGGCGTGAAGCGGTGATCGTATCGTTGACGCCCCGCGACCAGCACCGCTACGGTTTCGAACTGCACCTGGACAAGCAGACGGGCCTGCCCCTGAAGTCGCTTCTGCTCAACGACAAGGGCCAGTTGCTCGAACGATTCCAGTTCACCCGCCTCGATACCGCCGAAATCCCTTCCGACAGTGACCTGCAGGCAGGTTCCGACTGCCGGGCCGTCACCCTCGACAGCGACAAGGCGTCTGCCGTCAAGGCCGCCCAGGGCTGGCGCTCGGATTGGCTGCCGCCGGGCTTCGAGCTGACCAGCAGTTCCTCCCACAAGGATCCGGACACCAAGACCCAGGTCAGCAGCCTGATGTACGACGATGGTCTGGCGCGTTTCTCGGTGTTCCTGGAACCGTTGAACGGCGCCACAGTCACGGACACCCGCACCCAGCTCGGGCCGACCGTTGCCGTGTCCCGTCGCCTGACGACGCCTGAGGGCGAAATGATGGTGACCGTGGTCGGTGAGATCCCGATCGGCACCGCCGAACGAATTGCCTTGTCGATGCGCAATGATGGCGCCGCAACCAGCAAGCAATAAGCTGATTCCGGCCCGGCTGTTTCCGCTGTGTCGCCAAGACGCAGAAACGTTTGCTGAGCATTTTCATTTGCAAAACACCCAATTTTTTTCTATAGGTCAGAGCCTCTCGGCTCTGGCCTTGTCTGTCGTTCCCGGAACAAAAATGCCGGCCCGCAGTTTCCGGTGTTCCTTGCTCCATATCGCTTAACCCTGCTCGTCGTAACGGGAGCTGTATGTCGATACCTAGCTTGAAGTCCTATCTCTCCATACTCGCCACAGTGCTGGTGCTCGGTCAGGCCGTGCCTGCCGTGCAAGCGGCCGAGCTGCCTGATTTCACCCAGTTGGTCGAACAGGCCTCGCCTGCGGTGGTGAACATCAGCACCACGCAGAAGCTGCCTGACCGCAAGGTGAGCCAGCAGATGCCTGACCTGGAAGGCTTGCCGCCGATGCTGCGCGAGTTCTTCGAGCGCGGCATGCCGCCGCAGCAGCGTTCGCCCCGCGGCGACCGTCAGCGCGAAGCCCAGTCGCTGGGTTCGGGTTTCATCATTTCGTCCGACGGTTACATCCTGACCAACAACCATGTGATCGCCGACGCCGACGAAATCCTCGTCCGCCTCGCCGACCGCAGCGAAATGAAAGCCAAGCTGATCGGCACCGACCCGCGCTCCGACGTGGCCCTGCTGAAAATCGACGGCAAGGATCTGCCGGTGCTCAAGCTCGGCAAGTCCCAGGACCTGAAGGCCGGCCAGTGGGTCGTGGCGATCGGCTCGCCGTTCGGCTTCGACCACACCGTGACCCAAGGCATCGTCAGCGCCGTCGGCCGCAGCCTGCCGAACGAAAACTATGTGCCGTTCATCCAGACCGACGTGCCGATCAACCCGGGCAACTCCGGTGGTCCGCTGTTCAACCTGAACGGTGAAGTGGTCGGCATCAACTCGCAGATCTACACCCGCTCCGGCGGCTTCATGGGCGTGTCGTTCGCCATCCCGATCGACGTGGCGATGGACGTCTCCAACCAGCTCAAGAGCGGTGGCAAGGTGAGCCGCGGCTGGCTGGGCGTGGTCATCCAGGAAGTGAACAAGGATCTGGCCGAGTCGTTCGGTCTGGATAAACCGGCCGGTGCGCTGGTGGCCCAGATCCAGGATGACGGTCCGGCGGCCAAGGGCGGCCTGCAGGTGGGCGACGTGATCCTGAGCATGAACGGCCAGCCGATCGTCATGTCCGCCGACCTGCCGCATCTGGTGGGTGCGCTGAAGGCGGGTGCCAAGGCCAATCTGGAGGTGATCCGCGACGGCAAGCGCAAGAATGTCGAGCTGACCGTCGGTGCGATTCCTGACGAGGACAAGGACACGGACGTGCTGCCGAAGTCCGGTGTCGAGAGCACCAGCAACCGCCTGGGCGTGTCGGTCGGCGAGCTGAGCGCCGAGCAGAAGAAAACCTACGACCTCAAGGGCGGCGTGGTCATCAAGGAAGTCCAGGACGGCCCTGCGGCGCTGATCGGCCTGCAGCCGGGTGACATCATCACTCACCTGAACAACCAGGCCATCGGCTCCGCCAAAGAGTTCGCCGAGATCGCCAAGGCGCTGCCGAAGAACCGTTCGGTGTCGATGCGGGTGCTGCGTCAGGGACGCGCCAGCTTCATCACGTTCAAGCTGGCCGAGTGATCGGCTGGTCGATCCAGTAAAGGAAACCGCCTCGTAAGAGGCGGTTTTTTTGTGCCCGCAGTTTGTTGTCGGCTGGCGGTTTCAGCCCATCATGTCCTTGATCATGCGCTCCTGTTCCATCAGCTCGCGCTGGCGGGCATCGATGCGCGACGACAGCGGGAAGTTGTTGCCGGCCTTGCGCTTGGCGAAGTCCAGTTGCTGGATCGCCTGACGGTAATCGCCCACCAGGGCGAAGTATTCGGCGCGGGCCTGATGCAGGCCTATGATGTTGCCGGACAGGCCGCGTGTTTCGGCCACCTGATACCACACGTCCGGATCGTCCGGGCGCGATTTGAGCAGGCTGTCCAGGGCCTTCTCCGCATCGGCGGCGCGGTTCTGCTTGAGCAGCAGGTCGACCCGCACCTGGTTCAGCGGGTAGTTGCCGGGATACTGCGTGAGCAGCCGGTCGACCCGTGACTGGGCGTCGGGCAGGCGGTTGTTGGTGATGTCCAGATCGACCTGGGCCAGGTTGTAGATCAGTTCGTTCGGTGACTTGGCCAGCAACGGCTTGAGGTTTTCCCGCGCTTCGTTCAGCTGGCCGCCCTTGATCTGGGCAATGGCCAGCCCGTAGCGGGCCACGTCGTTCTTCGGGTTTTCATCCAGCTGCGCGCGGAAGCGCTTGGCGCCCAGCCCCGGGGTCTCTTCGTAGATCAGTTGCACGCGGGCGCGGATCAGCTGATAGCGCAGGCTGTCCTCGATGCCGCCGGGCTTGGCCTGTTCGGCGCGGTTGCGGGTGTCGGCGATCCGCGATTCGGTGACCGGGTGGGTCAGCAGGAATTCCGGCGGTTTGGCGTCGAAGCGGTATTGGCGCATGAGGCGTTCGAACATCGTCGGCATCGAGCGCGGGTCGTAGCCGGCCTTTTCCAGGTTGAGGATGCCGATGCGGTCGGCTTCCTGCTCGTTCTGGCGCGAGAAGGTGCGCTGCGACTGGATCGCCGCCGCCTGTGTGCCGGCGATGGTCGCGATCCCGGCATCCCCGCCGCCGGCGGCCGCGATCACGATCCCGGCCAGCAGGGCGGCCATCATCGGCACCTGCATCCGCTGGGAGGCTTCGACGCCCCGGGCGAAGTGGCGTTGGGACAAATGCGCCAATTCGTGGGCCAGCACCGAGGCGTACTCGCCTTCGGTCTGCGCGTTGAGGAACAGGCCGCCGTTGACCCCGACCACGCCGCCGGGTGCGGCGAAGGCGTTGAGCTGCGGGCTGTTGATCAGGATGAACTCCAGGCGCCGGTCGCTGACCTGGCTGGTCTCCACCAGTTTATAGACGCTGGACTCGACGTAGTCCTTGAGCTGCGGATCGTTCAGTTGGGAAACCTGGCTGCGCAGCAGGGCCAGCCAGGCGCGGCCCAGCTGGTATTCCTGTTGCGGCGAGACAATGGCAGAGCTGGCATCACCGAGTGACGGCAGATCGTCGGCGAAGCCCGGAGAGGCGAGCAGGCAAGCGAGCGTCAGCAGGGTAGGGCGCAGAAAAGTCATGCACAAAGCCTTAGTCGACAAAGACCTTACTGTAGCCGGACACCGGGCCTGCGACCAGATATTCTAGGCGGCCTGACCCACCTGATCCGGAGTGCTCCATGAACGACGCTGTAGCCCATGACCGCGAACTGGACGCCAGCGGACTGAATTGCCCGTTGCCGTTGCTCAAGGCCAAGATGGAGCTCAACAAGCTGCCCAGCGGCGCGGTGCTCAAGGTGATCGCCACGGACGCGGGTTCGCAGCGCGATTTCCGCACCTTTGCCAAATTGGCCGGTCATACGCTGCTGCGCGAAGAAGACGAGGCGGGCGTCTACCGTTACTGGTTGAAAAAAGCCTGAAACCGACAGCGTTCAAGACCTAAGGAATATTGATGTTCAAAGTGTTACGCGACTGGATTCAGCGCTACTTTTCCGATGAAGAGGCGGTGGTGCTGGCGGTGCTGCTGTTTCTCGCCTTCACGGCGGTGCTCACCTTGGGCGGCATGCTTGCGCCGGTGCTGGCGGGGATGGTGCTGGCTTACCTGATGCAAGGGCTGGTGGTCACCCTCGAGCGGCTGCGCATGCCCGGCGGTGCGGCGGTGGGGCTGGTGTTCGCGCTGTTCATGGGCGTGCTGATGGTGTTCATCGTGGTGGTGCTGCCGCTGCTCTGGCATCAGTTGATCACGCTGTTCAACGAATTGCCGGGGATGCTCGCCAAATGGCAGTCGCTGTTGCTGCTGTTGCCGGAGCGCTACCCGCACCTGGTGTCCGACGAGCAGGTGCTGCAGGCCATCGAGGCGGCGCGGGGCGAGATCGGCAAGTTCGGCCAGTGGGCGCTGACGTTCTCGCTGTCGAGCCTGCCGCTGCTGGTGAACGTCATGATCTATCTGGTGCTGGTGCCGATCCTGGTGTTCTTCTTCCTCAAGGACCGGGCGATGATCGGCGAATGGGTGCGCGGCTATTTGCCGCGGGAGCGGGCGCTGATCACCCGGGTCGCCCAGGAAATGAACCGGCAGATCGCCAACTACATTCGCGGCAAGGTCATCGAGATCGTGATCTGCGGCGGCGTGACGTACATCGCCTTCGTTGCGCTGGGGCTCAACTACGCCGCGCTGCTGGCGTTGCTGGTGGGCGTGTCGGTGGTGGTGCCGTATGTCGGGGCGGTGGTGGTGACCGTGCCGGTGCTGCTGATCGCGTTGTTCCAGTGGGGCTGGAGCGACCAGTTCATCTATCTGATGGCGGTGTACGGAATCATCCAGACCCTGGATGGCAACGTGCTGGTGCCGTTGCTGTTTTCCGAGGCGGTCAACCTGCACCCGGTGGCGATCATCTGCGCGGTGCTGCTGTTCGGCGGGTTGTGGGGGTTCTGGGGCGTGTTCTTCGCGATTCCCCTGGCGACGCTGTTCAAGGCTGTGCTGGATGCCTGGCCGCGCAAGGAGCCGGTGGTGGCGCCGCTGCTGTAGGGCGTGTTGCGGTGGGGCTCAGGGCTTCATCGCGAGCAGGCTCGCTCCCACAGGGGATGTGTCGTGCAGATCAATCCAATGTGGAAGCGGGCCTGCCCGCAAAGGCATCAAGCCTTGTTCAGGGCTTGCGCCGCCGCCAGAACCGCATCGACATGCCCCGGCACCTTCACGCCACGCCATTCCTGACGCAGCACGCCGTTCTTGTCGATGAGGAACGTGCTGCGATCCACGCCCATGTATTCCTTGCCGTAGAGCTTCTTCAGCTTGATCACGTCGAACAGCTGGCAGACGGCCTCGTCCTTGTCGCTGATCAGCTCGAACGGGAATTCCTGCTTGCACTTGAAGTTTTCGTGGGACTTCAGGCCGTCGCGGGACACCCCGAAGATTTCCGTGTCGGCGGCCTGGAATGCGGCGTATTGGTCGCGAAAGCCCTGGCCCTCGGTGGTGCAGCCGGGGGTGCTGTCCTTCGGATAGAAGTAGATCACCACCTGCTTGCCCTTGAGGCCGGCGAGGCTGACGGTTTTCCCGCTGGTGGCGGGGGCTTCGAAATCGGCAACCGGTTGGTCGATCGCAACGGCCATGAAAGCTTCCTTCTTACATTGGGTTCTGTGGGCGCCACGGTTCGATCAGCGCGTCCAGGTTCATCGCGTCGGCGAAGTCCAGGAACTGGTCGCGCAGCCAGCTGATCTGGGTGCCGGCCGGCAGGGTCACGGTGAACGTGGCGTTGAGCATGGTGCCGCCGGTCTGCGGGGCCTGGTAGGTGTCGCAGGTCAGGTTTTCCAGGTCGATGTTGTGGTCGACGAAGAACTGGCACAGCTCGCTGATGATGTCGGAGCGGTAGGCCGAGCTGACGTAGGCCACGTACGGCAAGGCCTGCGGGCGGTTTTCCAGGGCGGCGCTGCGCACCACGTTGACGGTGAAGGCGTGGCGCTTGGCCAGAACCGGCAGGCTGCTTTCGAGGCGGGCCAGGCCGTCCCAGCTCCCCGAGATCTCGAGCACCAGCGCGCTGCACTCGCCGTGGCGGGTCAGGCGCGAGGTGACGACGGCGCAGCGGTTTTCATGGCTGGCGCGGCACAGGACGTTGGTCAGCTCCATGGGGTTGGCGCCGAGGGCACTGATGACAAGGAATTGTTCGCGAACTGTGGGGGTGGACATGCAGCGTTCCTAAAGCGATGAGCGGTCGGTAGGGTTGGAGCGGCATCCAGTGTCGGGAAGTGCCTGAACAGGCCTGTGCGCAAGCCCCGGCAACGTGCCCCGATGGCTTCCGCGGTGGCGGGAGCGTGCGGCGGCAACGCTGGAACGGGGCCCGGAGGGCCGATTCGGGAGGCTGGAACCCGGCATGCGAGCCGATCTGTACCGATCAAAGCCTGAAGGGTAGCGAAAAGCGGCGCCAAGGGGAATGGCGGCAGCGCAGTACTTCGCTTGTGCAAGCATGTTGGCGCCAGTACCATTACCGCTCTCTTTTTCCGGCAGGAGCGGTTTCATGATTGCGGGCAGTATGGTGGCACTGGTCACACCCATGGATGCACAAGGGCGTCTAGACTGGGACAGCCTCAGCAAACTCGTGGACTTCCACCTCAAGAACGGCACCCATGCCATTGTCGCGGTCGGCACCACCGGCGAGTCGGCGACCCTTGATGTCGAAGAACACATCGCCGTCATCAAAGCCGTGGTCAAACAGGTCGCCGGCCGCATCCCGGTCATCGCCGGCACCGGCGCCAACTCGACCCGCGAAGCCGTCGAACTGACCCGCAACGCCAAAGAGGCCGGCGCCGACGCCTGCCTGCTGGTAGTGCCGTACTACAACAAGCCGACCCAGGAAGGCCTGTACCAGCACTTCAAGCACATCGCCGAAGCCGTCGACATCCCGCAGATCCTCTACAACGTTCCCGGCCGCACCTCCTGCGACATGCAGGCCGAGACCGTGATCCGCCTCTCCACCGTGCCGAACATCATCGGCATCAAGGAAGCCACCGGCGACCTGAAGCGCGCCAAGGCGATCCTCGACGGCGTGAGCGAGGACTTCATCGTGCTGTCCGGCGATGATCCGACCGCTGTCGAGCTGATCCTGATGGGCGGCAAGGGCAACATCTCCGTCACCGCCAACGTCGCCCCGCGCGAAATGGCCGACCTGTGCGAGGCCGCCCTGAAAGGCGACGCCGAGACCGCACGGGCCATCAACGAAAAACTGATGCCGCTGCACAAGGACC
>NZ_JBIVHR010000032.1:0-60144 GCF_044749305.1 Pseudomonas sp. NPDC089534
AACCCCTGTTACCGCCGTGAAAGGGCGGTGTCCTAGGCCACTAGACGAAGGGGACACGCTACAACATTCACTCCCTGCTTCGTTTCGCTGTGTGCTTTACGCTGCAAGTGGCGCGCATTCTATGGATGGTTTGAGAGGTCGTCAACCCCCTGATATAAATTTATTTAAATCAATGACTTCGACCTGCTTTCAGAGGCCGTCCGGGCTTTTCTGCCGTCCGGCGTTTGACGCCTATATTCCGACACCCGCCAAGGCGTTATAGTCCACGGCACAGGTGATGGCAATCTGAACCCCATGCGCCAGCATTCATATAAGCAGGTGCCTGGCCGATACAGGTTGGGCCACGCCGATCCAACTCGTCGAGCGGCCCTAGGCGCTTAAATGCCAAGCCACTACACTCGATCGTGAACCCTATAAAGAGGTCTTACCGGTGACACCACTCATGATCACCCTGCTAGTCGTAGCCGGGATCGCCCTATTGATCGCCATTGGCTACATGAACCATGTGGTGGAAAACAACAAACTGGAGAAGGCCCGCACCAAGGTCGAACTCAACGACCGCCTGCGCCGCTGCGGCGAACTGACCGAAACGTTCCCCGGCCAGTTCATGACCCCGGCGCTCAAGCTGCTGCTGACCCGCCTGGAGCTGAACGTCTGCCAGCGCCTGCTGAACCTGGAAAAGACCAGCGCCACCACCAAGGCACGCATCACCGAACTGAGCGCACTGGTGGCCCAGGGCGAATCGATCCCGGTCAACAACCCGCCGTCGCCGATCCAGACCGAAGCCAAGGCCAAGGACGTGCGCTTCCTGCTCGAAGCCCTGCACGGCCAGATCACCCGCGCCGCCCAGGACGGTTTCCTGCCGCCGAACGAAGCCAAGCACTGGGTCCGCGAGGTGCGCCATATCCTGGTGCTGCTGCACATCGAGTTCTTCAACAACCTCGGCCAGCACTTCCTGCAGCAGAACCAGCCTGGCCAGGCCCGCCTGGCCTTCGAGCGCGGCGTCCAGTACCTGCGCAAGCAGCAGGATCCGCGGATCTACGCCGAACAGCTGGAGTACCTGGAAAAGCTCCTGGCCCGGGCCAACGCGCAGGTCATGGACAAGATCGCACCGGTGGAAGGCGAAGAGAACCAGCTGACCGCCGGCCTCAAGGAAGTCGAAGCCGATGCGGACTGGAAGAAACGCGTGATCTACGACTGAGTGCGTCGCAAACGAAAAAGCCACCGGAAGGTGGCTTTTTTGTGGGCGACAGGCTCGCGCCTGCGGAGTCTGTCGGGCTCAGAGCCTGAAGTGCCCCACCATCCCTTTCAGTTCATGCCCCAGCTGCGCCAGCTCCACGCTGGACGCCGCGTTGCCCTGCATCGCGATCGACGACTGGTCGGCACTCGCGCGGATGCTGGTCACGCTGCGGTTGATCTCCTCGGCCACGGAACTCTGTTCCTCCGCGGCCGCCGCGATCTGCTGGTTCATCTGCTGGATCAGCGACACCGCCGCCGCGATGCTGCCCAGCGCGCTTTCCGTCTGCAGCGCATCGCTGACCGCCAGTTTCACCAGTTCGCCGCTGCTCTGGATCTGCTGCACCGAGGCGTGCGCCGCCGCCCGGAGCGCGCTCACCAGCCGCTCGATCTCTTCCGTCGATTGCTGGGTGCGCCGCGCCAGGGCCCGCACCTCGTCGGCCACCACCGCGAAGCCCCTGCCCTGCTCGCCGGCCCGGGCCGCTTCGATGGCCGCGTTGAGCGCCAGCAGGTTGGTCTGCTCGGCGACGCTCTTGATCACGCCGAGCACCGTGCCGATGTTCTGGATTTCCGCACTGAGGCTTTCGATGCTGGAACTGGCCGTCGTCGCCGACTCCGCCAACTGCTCGATGCGCGCCATGCTCTGGCGCACCACCTGCTGACCGCTCTCGACCTTGCCGTCGGCCGTCTGCGCCGCCAGCGCCGCCTCTTCGGCATTGCGGGCGACGTCATGGACGGTGGCCGTCATCTGGTTCATGGCCGTGGCGACCTGTTCGGTCTCCTCTTTCTGGCTGCTGACTTCGAGGTTGGTCTGCTCGGTCACCGCCGACAGCGACTGCGCCGAGCCGGCCAATTGCTCGATGCCCGCCTGCAATCCGCTGACGATGGCGCTCAGCCCGTCGCCCATCTGCTGCATGGCGGCCATCAGTTGGCCGATTTCGTCGCGGCGGGTCACTTCGACCTTCGAACTCAGGTCGCCGGCGGCGATCTGCTGCGCGACACGGATCACGCTGCGCAGCGGCGCGACGATCAACCGGGTGATCACCCAGGCCGCAACCAGGCCCACCAGCAACGCCAACGCCGAGGAGCCGATGATCAGCACCGAGTTCTTCTTCAGTTCCGCCTGCATCGCGCCGTCTTCGTCGGCATAGGCCTGATCGACCCGCGCCACCACTTCGGCGGCACGCTGGTGCAACTGCTCGTACACGGTCTTTTCCTGGGCGAGCAAGCCGGTGTATTCGGCCAGTTTGTCATTGAAGCCGGCGATGTGCCCGGACACCTCGTTGAGCACCGTCAGGTAGCCCTCGTCCTTGACCGTCGTCTTCAACTGTTCGGCCTGGGACAGGGCCTGGGCCGCCTGCTCGATATTGCCCTTGCCGGCGCTGTCGGCATCGCCCTTGCGGCTTTGGTCCAGGCGCACCCGCGCCTCGTTCATCGCCTGGAGCATAAGACGGGACACCTGACTGACCTGACTGGCCTGCTCGATGAACTGCGCACCGTCCTTGCCCTCGGTGTCCTTCAGGGTGTACGCGCCGTCATCGGCCAGCCCGGCCTGCAGCACATCCAGGTTGTTGGCCACGCTGGACACCGACCAACTGGCCATCTCCAGCGCCAGGTCCTTGGCCTGGGTCAGGGACACGAACTCGTCGAAGGCCTTGCGGTAGGCGCCCAGCGATTGCTCGACATCGCTCATCACCTTGGCGTTGGCCGCCGATTGCGCCTTGAGCTGTGCGGCCAGGGCCAGCAGGCCGTCGACGCCCTCATGCAAGGCGTCGACGGTTTTCGGATTGGCGTGCAGCGCGTAGTCCTGCTCCAGCAAGCGCACCTTGAGCAGGCCGCTGTTGAGCGACGACATCTGCTTGAGGCCGTCGAAGCGCTGACTGATCGTTTGCAGGGACCAGACGCCGATGGCTGCCACCAGGGCGGTCAACAGCAGCACCAGAACAAACCCGACACCCAGTTTTTTCGCCATACCGAGGTTGGCAAAACGTCCTTGCACGGCCGAAATCATTGCGCGTAGTCCCCTGCCATTGTCTGTTTCCGAAGATTCGCAACGGCCATGAACCAGCACAAGTCTCTGGCGTCGGAATAATGGCAAAAAGCTAGGCACGCGTCGTTTTCAGAACACTCGAGGTCGATCTGCCATCCCCTCCTGAAAGAACCTACGGGCACGCGGATCGCAGGCATAGGCCACGTTGATGCGCTGCCAGTCGCTGCGTTCGCCGCTGGGGCTGAACGCGTCCGGCGGCGACAGCGCCACGCCGCAGCCGCGCGCCCGCTCATGCAGCCGCGCCTCATCGGCCAACGCCGGCCGGGCCCAGATGAACAGGCCGCCTGCGGGCTTGCCGAACACTTCCCACTCGGCATCCTCCAGCGCCTCCAGAGCGGCTGCTCGATCGGTGGCCAGACGCTGACGCAAACGCTGCACCAGCTTGCGGTAGGCGCCGCTGGCCAGCAGGCTCGCCAGCACCGCTTCGCAGAATCCCGACCCTCCCAGGCTGCTGACCGTCTTGATGCGGGCCAGCTGCGCGATGAATTCGGCGTCCGCCGCCACATAGCCGACCCGGATCGAACTGCTGAGGGTCTTGGAGAAACTGCCGATGTAGATCACCCCGTGGCCGTCGCCCAACGCCGCGAGACGCGCGCCCCGGCCATGATGCAGGTCCGCGTAGACATCGTCTTCGATCAGGCGCACGTCATGGGCCTTGCACAGCATCAGGATCCGCTTAGCGACCGCCGGCGTCAGGCTGCTGCCCGTGGGGTTCTGATGATGGCTGTTGATGAACAGCGCCCTGGGCCGGAAGCTTCGGATCAACGTCTCGAGCGCCTCGGTGTCCGGGCCGTCGGGCAGCCGGCGCACCTCAAGCATGCGCACGCCCTGCAAGCGCAGGAGCTCGAACAGCGGCGCATAGCCGGGGGATTCGACCAGCACGCAGTCGCCTGCCTTGAACAGCGCACGCACGATCAGGTCGAGGCCCTGGCTGGCCCCGGCGGTGGTCAGCACCTGGTCGTCGCCCACCTTGATGTCCAGCCCCTTGAGGCGCTTGACGATCTGCTCACGCAAGGCCGGCAGGCCCAGCGGCGTGCCGTAGTTGAACAGGCCCGCCATGTCGGTGCGCGCCACCTGACGGATCGCGTAGCTGAGGTCGTCGGGCTCGCGCCAGCTCTCCGGCAGAACCCCGCAGCACAGCCTCAAGCCGGCCGCCGCGTCGCCAGCCCCGCCGACGGCATATCCGGCGGGGCCGCAGCGCGCCGACAGTCCGGAGGCCACCATGAACCCCGACCCCGGACGCACGGCCAGGAGCCCCTGGGCCACCAGGCGCTCGCAGGCTTCAACCACGCACGACTGGCTGAGCAGGTTGCTGCGCGCAATCTGCCGCACGGACGGCAAACGCGTGGCCGGGGCCACCTCGCCCTGCACGATCCATTCGGTCAGTCCGTCAACGATCTGCTGGACGACCGGCACCATTGCCTGACGATCAATTCTCAATTCCATGAGCAAGCCAACTCCTGTCCGTTTTGCTGGCGGCAGTAAAGCACAGCGACGCCGGGCACGCTGTGCGACAACGCCGCCAAAAAGGGCTCCTCTAACTATTTGAAATACAATGTTTAATTGGCTCGTCGCGCCAGTTGAAAACGAAAAACCCGCACGAAGGCGGGTTTCCCGAGGCGTTGTCCCGCCTGCATTCAGAACGCCGTGACGCCGCCGTCCACCGCCAGGGAATGACCGGTGGTGAACGCCGCGCCATCGCTGCACAGGTACAGCACCGCACTGGCGATCTCCTCGACCTTGCCGATGCGGCCGACCGGATGCATCGCGTTGGCGAACTCGCCCTTCTTCGGATCGGCCTCGTAGGCCCGGCGGAACATGTCGGTGTCGATCACCGCCGGACACACAGCGTTGACCCGGATCTTTTTCTTGGCGTACTCGATGGCGGCCGACTTGGTCAGGCCGATCACCGCGTGCTTGGAGGCGGCATAGATGCTCATCTTCGGCGCGGCGCCGAGCCCGGCCACCGACGCGGTGTTGACGATCGCCCCGCCGCCCTGGGCCAGCAGCAGCGGCAATTGATACTTCATGCACAGCCAGACGCCTTTGACGTTGACGCCCATGATCGCGTCGAACTCGTCCATCGAGCCTTCGGCCAGCTTGCCCTTCTCGATCTCGATGCCGGCGTTGTTGAAGGCATAGTCGAGGCGACCGTAGGCCTTGATCACCTCTTCCATCAGATTTTTCACTTCGCTCTCGACGGTCACATTGCAGCGCACGAAGGTCGCCTCACCGCCGGCGGCGCGGATCAGCGCCACGGTGCCTTCCCCTCCGGCCGCATCCAGGTCCGCCACCACCACTTTCAGGCCTTCGGCTGCGAACGCCAGGGCGGTGGCGCGGCCGATGCCGTTGGCCGCGCCCGTCACTACGGCAACCTGGCCGGAAAACGTCATGCTCATTGTTGTGTCCTCGAAGGGTTGTGCAAGCAGGGGAAACATCGGCGTTCAGAATAGCCACAGCGGCCCGCAGCGCGTCAGCACTATCAAACGCCCCGTTGGCCGCCCATGGATTGCAGTGATGAACGCCCGCGCATCACTATCACCGAACTGGATCGGCCTGCATTCGGCCCGTCGGCCGACCTTGCGGCATCGGCGGCGACGGTCTATCAACTAGGCTTCACCAAGCCCGAGTGCCTGCCATGACTTCCAAGAACAATCGCCAGTTCCTGCTCGCCAAACGCCCCGTGGGCGCCGCCACCCGCGAAACCTTCACCTACCAGACCGTTCCGGTCGGCGAACCGGCGGCGGGACAGATCCTGGTCAAGAACGAATACCTGTCCCTGGATCCGGCCATGCGTGGCTGGATGAACGAAGGCAAGTCCTACATTCCGCCGGTGGGCATCGGCGAAGTCATGCGTGCCTTGGGCGTGGGCCAGGTCACCGCCTCGAACCACCCGGACTTCGCGGTCGGCGACTACGTCAACGGCGCCCTGGGCGTGCAGGACTTCTTCCTCGGCGAGCCGAGGGGCTTCTACAAGGTCGATCCGAAACTCGCGCCGCTGCCGGTCTATCTGTCCGCCCTGGGCATGACCGGCATGACCGCCTACTTTGCCCTGCTGGACGTCGGCGCGCCGAAGGCCGGCGACACGGTGGTGCTGTCCGGCGCCGCCGGTGCGGTGGGCAGCATCGCCGGGCAGATCGCCAAGATCAAAGGTTGCCGGGTGGTCGGCATCGCCGGCGGCGCCGACAAGTGCAAGTACCTGACCGATGAGCTGGGCTTCGACGGCGCCATCGACTACAAGCGCGAAGACGTGCTCGCCGGCCTCAAGCGCGAATGCCCGAACGGCGTGGACGTGTATTTCGACAACGTCGGCGGCGACATCCTCGACGCGGTGCTGAGCCGCCTGAACTTCAAGGCGCGGGTAGTGATCTGCGGCGCCATCAGCCAGTACAACAACAAGGAAGCGGTCAAAGGCCCGGCCAACTACCTGTCGTTGCTGGTCAACCGCGCACGGATGGAGGGTTTCGTGGTGATGGACTACGCCGCGCAGTACGCCGATGCCGCCAGGGAAATGGCCGGCTGGCTGGCCAAGGGGCAACTCAAGAGCAAGGAAGACATCGTCGACGGACTGGAAACGTTCCCCGAGACGCTGGCGAAGCTGTTCAGCGGCGAGAACTTCGGAAAATTGGTGCTGAAGGTCTGAAGCCCTCAGAAACCGCTGCGGGAGCGACAGTGCGAAGTCGCACCGTGGCTCCCGCAGGCATTGCGCGGCGTTCGGATCAGGCCAGTTCGGCCACGACCGCCGCCAGGGCCTTGGCCGGATCCGCCGCCTGGCTGATCGGGCGACCGATCACCAGGTAGTCGGAGCCCGCGTCCAGCGCCTGGCGCGGAGTCAGGATGCGGCGCTGGTCGTCCTGGGCGCTGCCCGCCGGACGGATCCCCGGAGTCACCAGTTGCAGCGCCGGGTGCGCCGCCTTCAGGGCCTGGGCTTCCTGGGCCGAGCACACCAGACCGTCCATCCCGGCCTTTTCGGCCAACGCGGCCAGGCGCAGCACCTGCTCCTGCGGCTCGATGTCCAGGCCGATGCCGGCCAGGTCACCGCGCTCCATGCTGGTCAGCACGGTCACGCCGATCAGCAGCGGCTGCGGGCCGCTGCGCTTGTCCAGTTCTTCGCGGCAGGCCGCCATCATGCGCAGGCCGCCGGAGCAGTGCACGTTGACCATCCACACGCCCATCTCGGCCGCGGCCTTGACCGCCATCGCGGTGGTGTTGGGGATGTCATGGAATTTCAGGTCCAGGAACACCTCGAACCCCTTGTCGCGCAGGGTGCCGACGATCTCCGAGGCGCAGCTGGTGAACAGTTCCTTGCCCACCTTGACCCGGCACAGCTTCGGGTCCAACTGGTCGGCCAGCTTCAGGGCGGCGTCACGGGTAGGGAAATCCAGGGCGACGATGATGGGCGTCTGGCAGGCGGACATGGGCGGGCTCTCAGGCAAGTCGAAATCGGCGCGCATTGTAGCGGAACCGGCGGCGGCGCGGCACCCGATGATCGGTAAATCGCAGCGAAGGCCATGATCCGGACAGCGTTCGGCGCTATTGTGTCGATCCCGATACACAACCGACACGCCGACAACAAGCGTGCGCGCTAGCCTCGCCAGCCGCAACACGTCCTTACAGCAGCCCTTCCCGCCCCGCGGCCGGACGCCTATGCTGAAACCACAACCTCGCAGCCTATCTTTGTGGTTGGCGCCCCACTGGCAGATGAACAGCCCCATGCACAACTCCCAAGCCTCCGTGAACGAAGAGCACAAAGACGACAAGCGCTGGAGCATCCGTGCGCTGATCGTCGACGATGACGTGCCGATCCGCGAGCTGATGATCGACTACCTGGCCCGCTTCAACATTCACGCCAGCGGCGTCACCGACGGCGCCGCCATGCGCCAGGCCCTGCAGGCCGAGCATTTCGACGTGGTGGTGCTCGACCTGATGCTGCCCGGCGAGGACGGTCTGTCGCTGTGCCGCCGGCTGCGCGCCGAATCGGACATCCCGATCCTGATGCTCACCGCCCGCTGCGAGCCCACCGACCGCATCATCGGCCTGGAACTGGGCGCCGACGACTACATGGCCAAGCCCTTCGAGCCCCGGGAACTGGTGGCGCGGATCCAGACGATCCTGCGCCGGGTGCGCGACGACCGCACCGAGCAGCGCGCCAACATCCGCTTCGACAACTGGCGCCTGAACAGCGTCCTGCGCCAGCTGATCGCCGACGACGGCCTGGTCGTGCCGCTGTCCAACGCCGAATTCCGCCTGCTGTGGGTCTTCATCGAACGCCCGCGCCGGGTGCTCAGCCGCGAACAGCTGCTCGACGCCGCCCGGGGCCGCTCGATCGAAGCGTTCGACCGCAGCATCGACCTGCTGGTGTCGCGCCTGCGGCAGAAGCTGGGCGACGACCCGAAAGCGCCGCAACTGATCAAGACCGTGCGCGGCGAGGGCTACCTGTTCGACGCGCGGGACATCGGCTGATGCGGGCGCGCTTCGACACGCTGTTCGGCCGCCTGTTCGGCGTGCTCTTTCTGGCGATCGTCCTGGCGCACCTGTTGGCCTTCGCCTGGTTCAGGCTGTACGGCCCTCCGCCGCCGCCTCCGATGCCTGCGGAGTTCTCCGGGCAGTTCGACCCCAAGCGACCGCCGGATCCGCGCTTCGCCCAGCGCCCGCCCCGCCCCTGGTTCGGCGGCCCGCTGGTGCCGCTGACCTTCCAGTTCGTCTCGCTGATCATTGCCGCGTGGTACGGCGCCAAGCTGCTGAGCCGGCCGATCCAGCGCCTGAGCGACGCCGCCGAACGCCTGAGCGAGGACCTCGACAGCCCGCCGCTGGACGAGTCCGGCCCCCGGGAGGCACGGCAGGCGGCGCACACCTTCAACCTGATGCAGCGACGCATCCGCGAGCAGGTGCAGCAGCGCGCCCGGATGCTCGGCGCCGTGTCCCATGACCTGCGCACGCCGCTGTCGCGCCTGAAGCTGCGCCTGGAGAACATCAGCGACGACAGGCTGCAAGGCCAGATGCGCCAGGACCTGGACGACATGATCGGCATGCTCGACGCCACCCTGACCTACCTGCACGAACAGCGCACCAGCGAAGCGCTGCAGTGGATGGACGTGCAGGCGTTGGTCGAATCGCTGTGCGAGAACGCCCAGGATCAGGGCGCCGACGTCCGGGTCAGCGGCCACTGCGCGCCGTTGCAGGTGCAGCCGATGGCGCTGCGCTCGTGCATCAACAACCTGATGGACAACGCCCTGCGCTACGCCGGCCAGGCGCACATCGAACTGCACGACCAACGCGGGCACTTGCTGATCCGGGTGGTCGATCACGGCCCCGGCATCGCGGCGGACAAACGCGAAGCGGTGTTCGAGCCGTTCTACCGGCTGGAAGGCTCGCGCAACCGCAACTCCGGCGGCGTCGGCCTCGGCATGACCATCGCCCGGGAAGCGGCGCAGCGCCTGGGCGGGCAACTGACCCTGGAAGAGACCCCGGGCGGCGGCCTCACCGCCGTCATCCGCCTGCCCCGCGCCTGACGCCCTGCCGAGCCCCAAGCGGGCGCGAGCCTGCTCGCAACAGAGAGGCTGGCTGACAGACCGCTCTGGCGAGCAGGTTCGTCCTCATGCGTGTGTACCGCCCGGTACAAAAACCACATACCCACGACAACTCGCCCCATGAAGCTGCACAAACCGGTACACCCACCGGTTTCCAGCCCAAGGAGCGAGCCCGATGATCGGTAGCGTCAGCAACTACACGAGCTATACCAGCACCAGCAGCACCGCCACGCAAAACGCCCGCAGCCAGCAACTGCAGAAGGAACTGTTCGCCAAGCTCGACAGCAACGGCGACGGTGCGGTGGATCAGGACGAACTGGGCAGCGCCCTGTCGCAGAAGTCCGACGATGGCCTGCTGGTCAGCCTGAGCCAGCAGTTCGGCGATCTGGACAGCGACGCCAGCGGCAGCCTCAGCGCCGAAGAAATGACCGCCATGGCGCCTCCGCCGCCACCGCCCCATGACCAGGCACCGAACACCGACCTGGCCGATGCCCTGATCAGCGCCCTGGACACCGACGGCGACGGCGCCATCAGCGGCGACGAACTGAGCAGCGGCCTGACCAGTGCGGGCAGCGATGCCGACAGCGGCGAAATCTTCTCGGCCCTGGACAAGAACAAGGACGGCGTCGTCAGCCAGGACGAGCTCGCCGCCAGCCTCACTCCGCCGCCACCGCCGCCGCAGCAGGCATCCGGAGATGAACTGTTCAGCCAGCTCGATGCCGACGGCGACGGCAGCGTCACCGCCACTGAACTGAACAGCGCCCTGCAGACCGGCGCCAGCGCCTCGTCGTCCGACACCGACAACGCCGCCGCGCTGCTCAAGGTGCTGGACAGCGACAGCAGCGGCGGTGTCAGCAGCGACGAGTTGAAGGCTGCGCTGCAGGCTGGCCGCGAACGCCCGAACGACGAAGCGACGGCCGACACCCGACAGTCAGCGACCGAGGCGCTGAACCGCATGATCGCCAACCTGAGCAAGCAGTACTCGCTCGACAACGCGGCACCGGTGGGCAAATACCTGAATGTGTCGACTTGAGCCGAAGGCATGACGGGCAGGCCCGCTCCCGCAGGTGACCTGGCGTGGAACTGCCGGGCTCCCTGCGGGAGCCACTGCCTTGATCCGCCTTGCGGCGTATCGGCTGGCTCCCGCACGGGATCTTTGCTGAACGCGATACCGTTGTTCAACGCAAAACCCTGTGGGAGCCCGCCTGCTGGCGATGGGGGGCGTCGCCGATGGCCGGGCAACGCCTCAGCGCCGGTCTTCGACCCGCCCTTGGCTCTTGCTCCAGTCGGTCAGCAGGCTGTAGGCCACGGCCAGCAGGGTCGGCCCGATGAACAGGCCAATGAAGCCGAACGCGATCAAGCCGCCGAACACCCCGAGCAGCACGATCACCAGCGGCAGGTTGCCGCCGCGGCTGATCAGGTACGGCTTGAGCACGTTGTCCACGCCGCTGATGATGAACGTGCCCCAGATCCCGAGAAACACGGCCATCCCGTACTCGCCCTTCCAGGCCAGCCACGCCGTGGCCGGAATCCACACCAGCGGCGGCCCCATCGGGATCAGGCTGAGCAGGAAGGTGACGATCCCCAGCACCAGCGCCCCCGGCACCCCGGCGATCAGGAAGCCGATCAGCGCCAGGATCGCCTGCGCCGCCGCGGTGCCGATCACTCCGTTGACCACCCGCTGCACCGTGCCCGCCACCAGCTCGATGTAGTAACCGGCGCGGTCGCCGATCAGCCGTTCGAGCAGGCTATGGACGAACGCCGCCAGCCGCGGGCCGTCACGGTAGAAAAAGAACACGAAGACGATGCTCAGGGTCAGTTCGAGAATGCCGCCGCCGATCTGCGCGCTGCGCGCCAGCAGCCAGTTGCCGACCTGCCCGAGGTAAGGTTTGACCGCCACGATGACCGCTGCGCCCTGCTGGTCGATGCTGTTCCAGACCCGCACCAGCCGCTCGCCCACCAGCGGCACCGTGCCCAGCCAGTCCGGCGCCTCCGGCAGGCCGTCGACCTGCACGTCCTTGATGAACGAGGTGGCGTCACGCACGTGGTCGGCCAGGTTGAACCCCAGCCACACCAGCGGCGCCGCCACCAGGAGCATCCAGCCGACGGTCAGCACCAGCGCCGCCAGGGATTCGCGGCCGTTGAGCCAGCGGGTCAGCAGGCGCATCAGCGGCCAACTGGCGAACGCCAGCACCGCCCCCCAGAACAGCGCCGACCAGAACGGCGCCATCACCCACAGGCTGGCGCCGAACAGCACCAGCAACAGGATCTGCACCAACAGCCGATCGTTATTGAGCATGTGAAGCCCCGAAGAATTGAGTCAGCCAAAGAGTAGGCGAACACGTCGCCCGTGTCCGCCCGATACGCTTAGCGCAGCAGCTCGATGCGCAGGCCGGAAGCGTCCCCGCTGCCGGTTTCCATCCGGGCCGCGCGCACGCCCGAACCGATCAGGGCCTGGCGCCAGGCCTCGGCCTTCGGCCCGGAGACCGTCACCCGCAGCGTGGTGTCGAGGTTCAGCCCGCGGGACAGCAGACGCAGCCAGGTGTCGTCCGGTTCGCCCGACAGCTTCGGGAAGTCCAGCTCGCCGGTGCTCTTGAGCTGGCGCAGCAGGGTCGCGGAGGTCGGCAGCAGGTCACCCAACGGCGCGCCTGACTCGAACTGCTCGACATGCAGGTAGGCCTTGCGGTTGCCCCGCGTGATCCCGTAGAGCGCCACCAGCGTGTTGTCCCGGGGGGCCGCCAGCCTCAGCAGCAGATAGGCCTGCTGTTCGTCGGCGCCGTACAGCTTGGCATTGCCGAACACTTCGTTGGCCCACAGGCTGCTCTCGCCGCAATCCCGGGCCTGGCACCAGAACAGCAGCTCGGCGTCCTGCTTCTGCAGGGCCTCGCGGGCGACGGTGAAGGCTTCGGTGGAGGAATGCTCCGGCGGTAGCTCATAGGTGACCGAGGTGGTCTGGCCGCGGGCGCTGACCTGGCCGTCGAAGCGCAACTGGCCGCTGATCTTGCGGATCGAGCCCAACGGGTAGATGCGTTCCATCTCGACCGGCGCGCGGTAATCGACGATCTGCGCGTCGGCCAGGCGCGGCACGATCGGCAGGTCCTGGCTGCCGGGCAGGTCGGCGGCCGACGCTGCGGCACTGAAACACCCCAACGCCAGCAGACTGATGAGTCGGATGCGCAGGCTCATCGGGTCGGCATGGCCTGGGTGCCCTGGAGGCGGTGCGGGGTTGCGGTGCGGAAATCCATCTTGGTCGTCTCCCATTTCAACCCGCCCAGCCTCGACAGTTGCCCGGCGCAAGTCAAGAAATGGCGAAGAACCGATTGAAACAGTCTGCGACAAGCCCCGCGCCGGACGCGTCGTTCAGGTGCAGATGGTGCCCGCCGGGCAACTGTTCCCGACTGAAGGGTAGACGCTCCAGCAGTTCCGGGTGCTTGGCCAGCATGCCGTCGGCCGCCACCACCAGTTGCGCGGGACAGGTGATGCGCTGGACGAACGCCATCGCCTGCTCCTGGGTCAGGCGCAGCGGCGACGGCAGGGTCAGGCGATTGTCGGTGCGCCAGGTGTAGCCGCCGGGCACCGGCATCAGGCCCCGTTGCGCCAGCAGTTCGGCGGCCTCGCGGCTGACCGCCACCAGGCCTTTCATGCGCGCTTCGATGGCGCGGTCGAGGGTGCCGTAGACCGGTTTGCGCTTGTCCCGCAGATCCAACTGCGCCTGCAGGGCCATACCCATTCGCTCGGCGGCGTTTTCGCCTTTGTCGGTGGGCGGAATCACCCCGTCGATCAGCGCCAGATGGCTGATGCGCTCCGGCATCGAGCCGGCCAGCACCAGCGAAACGATGGCCCCCAGCGAATGCCCGAGCAGGCCGAAGCGCTTCCAGCCCAATTGCTCGGCGACCTGCAGCACATCGTGGGCGTAGTCCCACAGCGCGTAGCCGGCACCGTTCGGGCGGTGCCCGGAATGCCCGTGGCCGGCCATGTCCAGGGCGACGATGCGCAGGCCTTTGAGCATCGGCGCCAGGCGGGCGAAGCTGTTGGCGTTGTCCAGCCAGCCATGCAGGGCGATCACCGGCAGGCCGTCTTCGGGGCCGAACAGGTGCGCCGCCAGTTCGATGTGCGGCAGGCTCAGGCGCACTTCCTCGACGGCCGGGCTCATGCGCAGTCCCTGCCCTGACGGTTTTCCCAACGCTCGAACAGGCCTTTAAGCAGACGCGCCGTGTCCTGCGGCCGTTCGAGGGGAAACATGTGGCCGCCGGGCATGCTCAGCGATTCACCTTGCGGCAGGCGCCCGACGTAACGGGTGTGATGGTTCATCACCACCCGACTCTTGTGCCCGCGCACCACCGCCAGCGGCACTTTCAGCTGGCGGGTGCGGCCGGGGCTGGTGTGCGGCACGCTGCGGTAGATGCTGATTTCGGTGGCCGGGTCGAAGCGCAGGCGCAGTTTGTCGCCGACCCTGTGCAGGCCGTGCTGCAGGTAGGCATCGAAGCATTCCGGGTCGAAGCCCCGGAACAGGGTCTTGCCGGCAAAGTAGCTGCGGGCGCTGGCGAGGTCGGCGAACTCTTCCCGCCGGCCCAGGGTGCGCCCCGCCGGGGTCAGCCGGTCGATGAAGCCGAAACGCTTGGCGGCGCGGATCACCCATTGATCGGTACGGGTCAGCACCGGCGAATCGAGCATCACCACCCCGCGGTACAGCTCCGGGCAGCGCAGGGCCGCATGCAGGTGCAGCATGCCGCCGAAGGAATGGCCGACGCCCCACACCGGCTCGTCTTGCTGGCGCAAGTGATGGATCAGTTCATCGACGAGGTTGTGCCAGTTGTCGTCCGCCGGGAAACGCGGGTCATGGGCGTGCTGCTCCAGATGCGCGACCCGGTATTCCGGCGCCAGCGCCGCGAACAGTTTGCCGTAGGTGCCCGAAGGGAACCCGTTGGCGTGGGCGAAGAAGATCGGTTGCGGCATACCGGCAGGTCCATGAGCGGGAAACATGCGGCGATTGTCCGCAAGAGCGCGCTGCGCAGCAATGACCGTAACTGCCAGGAATGATGACAGTCCGGTCACGGCTATGGCGCAATCGGCACCTAACGCGCCGGCGGGCGCTCGCCCAGCGGCACCACCGCCATGGTCAGGCGCGACACGCAGCTGGCCTTGCCTTCGTCGCTGGTCAGGCGGATATCCCAGACGTGGGTGGTGCGGCCCAGGTGAATGGCCTTGGCCACCGCCGTCACCCGTCCGCTGCGCAGCCCGCGCAAGTGGTTGGCGTTGATCTCCAGGCCCACGCAATAGAATTTGCTGGCGTCGATGCACAGGTAGCTGGCCATCGAGCCGACGGTTTCGGCCAGCACCACCGAGGCGCCGCCGTGCAGCAGGCCATAGGGCTGGTGGGTACGGTGGTCGATCGCCATGCTGGCGGTCAGGGACTCGTCGTCGAACGCTTCGAAGCGGATGTCCAGCACTTCGCCGATGGTGTTTTTCTGGATCGCGTTCAACTGCTCGATGTTCGGGGTGGTGCGCCACAGGCTCATCGCAGGGTTCCTTTTATTGTTTTGTTCGTCGCTCAATCCTGCCACAGCACCGCCTCGCTGCGCTCGCTCCATTGCGCGAAGCTCGCCCCGTAGGCGTCCTCGATGACGTTGCGCTTGATTTTCAGGGTCGGCGTCAGGAAGCCGTTCTCCACCGCCCACGTGTCCTTGACCACCACCAGCCGATGCAGGCGCTCATGCTTGTCGAGGGCGGCGTTGACCTCCTCCAGCAGCCTTTCCAGGCTCGAATGCAGCCCGGCGCGGCCCTCGTCCCGGCCGGCGAGCGACAGCACGCACAGCCCCAGCGGCGCGATCAGGCCGTCCCCCACCACGCACACCTGCTCGATCCGCGAATGCACCGCCAGACGGTTTTCGATGGGCGCCGGCGCCACGTACTTGCCCTTGCTGGTCTTGAAGATTTCCTTCAGCCGCCCGGTCAGGCGCAGACGCCCCTCGGCATCCTGCTCGCCCTTGTCGCCGGTGCGCAGGAAGCCGTCGTCGGTCAGGGTCTCGGCGGTCTTCTGCGGATCCTTGTAGTAGCCGAGCATGTTCGCCCGGCTGCGCACCAGCACTTCGCCGGACGCGTCGATGCGCACCTCGACGTCCGGGCAAGGCTTGCCGATCCAGCCCTGCCGGTATTCGCCGGGCAGGCAGATGTGCGAATAGCCGCAGCTCTCGGTCATGCCGTAGACCTCCAGCACATCCAGGCCCAGCTTCTGATACCAGTCGAGCAAGGCCTGGGGCACGGGCGCCGCGCCGGACAGCGCCACGCGCAAGGCGTCCAGCCCCAGACCGGCCAGCACCTTGTGCCCGATCCGCTTGCCGATGAGGGGCAGCCCCAGCAGGAAGTCCAGTCGTTTGGCCGGGATCTTGCCGTAGACGCCCATCTGAAACTTGGTCCAGATCCGCGGCACGCCGAACATCGCCGTGGGCCGCGCCCGCTGCAGGTCGGTGAGGAACGTGTCGAGGCTTTCGGCGAAGAAAACGGTCTGGCCGGTGTAGACCGCCGCCAGTTCGACGAACATGCGCTCGGCGACATGGCACAGCGGCAGGTAGGACAGCAGCCGGTCGCTCTCGCCCAGGCCGAACAGCTGCGTGCCGCGGGTGGTGGCGAAACCGAGGTTGCCGAAGCTGTGCATCACGCCTTTGGGCAGGCCGGTGGTGCCGGAGGTGTAGATGATGGTCGCCAGCTGATCGGCGTCGGGACGCGGATCGTCCTGGATCGGCGAACTGCGCTGCAGGTCATCCCAACTGAAGTCGAAGGCGCCCGGCGGGTGCAGCGGCAGGCTGACGGTCGGCAGGTCCTCGGGCACGCCGGCCGACATCGCCGGCCAGTCGTCCAGTTTGCCGATGAACGCCAGCGCGCTGTCCGAATGGCGCAGCACCTGGCCTGCCGACTCGGCGGTGAGGTTCGGATAGAGCGGCACCGACACGTGTCCGGCCATCCAGATCGCCAGGTCAGCGATGATCCAGTGGGCGCAGTTCTTCGAGATCAGGGCGATGTGGCTGCCTTGAGGCAGTTCGCGGGCGCGCAGCCAGTGCGCGGCGCAGCGGGCCTGGTGGCCGACGTCGGCCCAGGTCAGGGTCTCGACCTGCCCGCCGCCGACAGGCTGCACCAGGAAGCGTTGGCGGGGATGACGGGCCTCGCGCTCGTAGAACACGTCCAGCGGCAAACGGAAAGGGGCAGGCATGGGACTCGCTCCTGGTTTTGGGTCAGGAGCAAGCGTAGCCAACCAAGCAAGTGCTTGGTTGGAAATTTCGCACAAATCATTTCAAGGCAATCCCGCACTGCGGTGCGCCGTCTGACGCCATCGCCAGCAGGCTGGCTCCCACAGGGTTCCGGGGTGAATTCAGAATGTGCGAGCGCCGCAAACAATGTGGGAGCCAGCCTGCTGGCGATGGCGTTGCGTCATTAACCTCTTGGGCAACTGACTCGGCGCCATCGCGGGCACCCGCGATTCAGGGATGCTTGAGGCTGTTGAGCGTCATCGAGCCGATCAGCAGTTCGCTGTGCTCAAGCTCGGCCAGTCCGGCGGTGCTGACCTTCTCCGGCGGGTGGCCGGCGCCGTGCTGCAGGTAGCTCAACAGGTGCCCCACCAGCGGATTGTGGCTGACCAGCAAGACATTGCTGACCGACACCAGTTGCTCGGCGACCTTGTCCGGATCGGTTTCCGGGGTCAGCCACTCCACCGTGCGGATCTCCGGCTCGAAGCCGAGCGCCTCGCGCACCAGCTGCGCCGTCTGCTGCGCCCGCAGATAAGGGCTGGCGTAGATCGCCGTCAGCGGTTGGCCCATCAGCCTGGCCGCGCTGCTCAGCACTTCCTTGCGGCCATGGGCGGTCAGTTCCCGCTCGGAATCGGCGCGCGAGCCATAAGGCTCGGCCTCGCCGTGACGCAATACCCAGAGTTTCATAGCTTGGGTTCCTCATCTCGAACCGGGGGCGCAGCCGGCGCAACGGTGTGCGGCGCTTCGCCTTCCGGGGTGCGCGGCGCCGGCCAGTCGGCGAACGGCCAGGGCTTCTGGTCGCTGTGGAAACTGCCGAAGCGGCCGATCTGGGCCAGGAACTGGCTCAGGCTGTCGCCGAAGTTCATCAGCCCGGCGCTCGGGGCGCCGTAGATCAAACGATAGATCAGTTGCACCAGCACCACGGCCCCGAGGATGAATTGCGCCACCTGCCAGACCAGCGCGTACACGATCATCCACAGCACCCGCAGGAGGATGGATTCGTAGCCTGCTTCGTTTTTCGGATCGTTCATGTCTCGTCCCCTGCTGACTCAGTTGAAACCACTGGTGGAAATGAAATCGACATCGGTCTTCGGCTCGCCCCGCATCAACAGGCCGATGACCTGCTCCAGCGTGCGCCCCTCGAACAGAATCGCGTGCAGCCCGGCGACCAGCGGCATGTACACGCCGGTCTCCTGCGCCTTGGCCTTGAGCACCTTGAGCGTGTTTACGCCTTCGGCCACCTCGCCCAGGCGCGAGACCGCCTCGTCCAGGCTCAGCCCCTGGCCCAGGGCGAAGCCGACCTGATAGTTGCGGCTCTTGGGCGACGAACAGGTGACGATCAGGTCACCCACCCCGGCCAGACCGAGGAAGGTCATCGGGTTGGCGCCCTGGTTCACCGCGAACCGGGTCATCTCGGCCAGGGCGCGGGTGATCAGCATGCTCTTGGTGTTTTCGCCCATGTCCATCGCCACCGCCATGCCGGCGATGATCGCGTAGACGTTCTTCAGCGCCCCGCCCAGCTCCACGCCGAAACGGTCGGCACTGGCGTAGACGCGGAAGGTGCGCCCGTGCAGCGCGGCCTGCACCTGGCGGCACAGGTCTTCGTCCTCGCTGGCGACCACCGTGGCGGTGAGCGCATGTTCGGCGATCTCCCGCGCCAGGTTCGGCCCGGACAGCACGCCGATGCGCGCCTGCGGGGCGATCTCTTCGAGGATCTGGCTCATCAGCTTGAAGGTGTGGGCTTCGATGCCCTTGGTCAGGCTGACCAGCATCTTGCCCCGCAGGCGCTCGGCGTGGCTGGCCAGCACGGTGCGCAGCGCACTGGAGGGCAGCGCGACAAAGCACAGCTCGCAGGCGTCGAGGGTCTCTTGCAGGTCGGTGACCGCGGTCACCTGCGGCAGGATCTTGATGCCTTTGAGGTAACGCGGGTTCTCGCGGTTGACCCGGATGGCCTCGGCCTGCTCGGGGTCACGCATCCACTGCCGGACTTGATGGCCGTTCTCGGCCAACAGATTGGCCACGGCGGTACCGAAACTTCCGCCTCCCAGGACCGCGATCGGGCGCTGTTCAGTCATATGTAATCCGTCAATCCATACCAGTGGCGATGGCGGCATTATACGGGGCGGCCCCCGCCGGGACAGCCCCGGCAACAATTACCGCTGCATGTAGGAAGAAGACCAATAAAACCGAGGAAAATGCCTGCATCGTGAATGGAAAAGTCACCGCGCTCGGTTAACATGCGCGCCACTTATTCGCTATCAAGGCTGTCTCGTGTCTTTTGGCCCATCTTCCACACGTTCCTCCCTGCTGCTGGCGCTGCTGTTCAGCCCGGCAGTGCTGGCGGACGACCTGTTTCTGGACAGCGAGGCCCTGCCGCAGATCCTGACCGCCACCCGCCTGAAACAGTCGCCGGCCGAAGTGCCCGGCAGCATGACCGTGCTCGACAGCGAACTGATCAACGCCAGCGGCGCCCGGGACATCAGCGAACTGCTGCGCCTGGTGCCGGGCATGATGGTCGGCAACATCAGCGGCAACCAGGCCGCCGTCAACTACCACGGCACCAACGCCACCCAGGCGCGGCGCATGCAGGTGCTGATCGACGGCCGCTCGGTGTACCGCGCCGGCCTGGCCACGGTGGACTGGAGCGACATCCCGGTGGCCATGGAAGACATCGAACGCATCGAGGTGTTCCGCGGCCCCAACACCGTCAGCTACGGCGCCAACGCGCTGATGGCGGTGGTCAACATCATCACGCGCAACCCGGCGGACAGCCACGGCACGCGCATTAAGGTCAGCCGCGGCCAGCGCGGCATCAACGACTACTACGCCAGCCAAGGCACCGGCTGGAACGGCGGCAACCTGCGCCTGTCGCTGTCCGGCCAGCAGGACGACGGCTTCGACGAAGACCATACCGGCGCCGAGTACCGCGACAGCCGGCGTCTGGACCGCTTCAGCCTGGCGGTCAGCCACACGCTCAGCGACGATCAGAGCCTCGACTGGCAGATCAACGCCAAGGACGGCACCAACCAGCGCCCCTACACCTACCGTCCGGTGTTCTACGGCATCACCGCCGCCGGCAACGATTCCGACGTGATCGCCAAGGACTACGCCGGATCGGTGCGCTGGAACCTCGACGTCAATCCCGACCACAGCCTCTATGTGCAGGGCTCGGCGCAGCACTGGGACCGCCAGCAGACCTGGCGCGCCTGCGACGCCGAAGTGTCGTTCAGCCCGCAACTGACCGAACTGTGGAAGCTCAACCCCAACTACACCGAACTGCTGGCGCGCAACATGAACCGCTTCACCGGCCCCGGCGCACCGCCCGGCAAGCCCGGCGAGATGGCGCTGGCCAACCAGGTGCTGGATCAGTGGCGCAACGGGGCCAGCCGCACCGTATGCGGCGACATCGACCAGAGCATCCGCGAATCGCGCTACGACCTCGAACTGCAGGACACCCTCAGCCTGTCCGACAGCCTGCGCCTGGTCAGCGGCATGAACTACCGTTATGACCGGGCCGACTCCGAAACCTATTTCAACGGGACGCTGGACGACACCACCTGGCGCACGTTCGGCCAACTGGAGTGGCGCGCCGGCGAACACTGGCTGTTGCAGGGCGGCGCGATGTTCGAAGACACCCGTTTGATCGGCAGCTCGCTGACGCCGAGGTTCGCGGTCAACTATCTGATCAACCCGCGCCACGGCCTGCGCGCGGTGTACTCGGAAGCCATCCGCTCGCCGGGCATGTTCGAGAACAACGTCAACTGGAGCTATCAGGTGTCGGGCCTGCGGCCCTACGCCTACGGCCAGTCCTCGGCCCGCTACTTCGTCAAGACCCGCGGCCCCGGCGACCTCGACCAGGAACGCATGCGCTCGCGGGAACTGGGCTACAACGGCTTTTTCGCCGAGCTCGGCCTGGCCCTGGACGTGAAGCTGTTCTACGACGAAATCACCGGCATGATCAGCGAACCGCTGCGCAACAATCAGTTCATCGCCAGCAACGCCAACAGCGCCCGCTTCCGCGGCACCGAGACCCAGGCCGACTGGCGCCTGAGCGCCGCCGACCGGTTGCGCCTGACCTATGCCTTCGTCGACGCGCAGGCCAGCAACCCGCAGGACCAGCAGTTCACCGCGCGCAACAGCGGTTCCGCCGGGTGGCTGCGCGACTGGGGCCAGGGCTGGAGCAGCGCCCTCTTCTACTATGGCGACAATGCGCTCAACGGCTACCGCTTCGAGCGGGTCGATACGCGCATCGCCAAGCGCATTCCCCTGGGCAAGGCCCAACTGCAACTGGCCGGCGTGCTGCAGCAGCGCCTGGACCATGAGCCGACCACGTTCGTCGACAACAACTACGACGAACGCCGGACGATGTACTTCAGCGCGGAGCTGGAGTTCTAAGATGCGCCTGCCCCTGTCACGGAAGATACCGGGCGTCGGCCACTGGCTGGCCGGACTCTGCCTGTTCCTGACAGCGTGGCTGCACGGCATGGCCGTGCAGGCGGCCGACATCCTGCTGACCGGCGCCGAGGAAAGTCCGGGGGTGCAATCCTTCGTCCAGGCCCTGAGCGAGCTGCGCCCCACCGACCGCGTGCGCTTCCAGCCGTTGGCCAGCCTGCCGGCGCCGGGCAAGCTGCCGGCCAGCCTGCGCCTGATCCTGCTGGACCTGCCGAGCCTCGACTGGCGCCTGCAAGAGGCCCCGGGCCCGGCCACCCTGGTGCTGCGCATCAGCCGCCTGCAAGCCCGGCAACGCTTCGGCGACGCCCAGCCGCCGTCGCACCTGAGCCTGCTGTGGAGCGATCCGATGCCCGGCCGCCAATTGCAGCTGATCCGGCGCATCCTCCCCCAGGCCCGCAGGGTCGGCGTGCTCTTCGACCGGCACAGCGAATTTCTCCTGCAGGAGCTGCACCTGGCCGCCCGGGCGCTGAACCTGGAAATCGTCGGCGAGCGCTGGGACAACACCCGTGACAGCCGTCCGCTGCAATCGCTGCTCAAGGGCAGCGATGTCCTGCTGGGGCTCGACGACCCGGATCTGTACAACCCCAAAACCGTGAAGAACCTGCTGCTCAGCAGCTATTCCCGGCAACTGGCGCTGATCGGCCCCAATGCCGCCTTCGTGCGGGCCGGCAGCCTGGCCAGCAGCTACAGCGACCAGAGCGACTGGCTGGCCATTCTCGACGAACTGCTCGACCGTCCACCGGCAAACTGGCCCCGGACGCTCTACCCCGAACGCTTCAAGGTCTCAAGCAATGCCCAGGTGGCTCGTTCTCTAGGTATCGAACCGCCGGACGAGGACGCAATCGCCAAAGCGCTGGCCGAAGGAGAGCGCCACCCATGATTTTCCGCCGCCGCTGGGACATCAACACCCGCACCCAACTGATCAGCCTGGGCCCTGCGCTGCTGCTGACTTTGCTCCTGATCACCTTTTTCACCTTCGTGCGCATCCAGGACCTGCGCCAGGAGCTCACCCGCACCGGCCAGCTGATCGCCAACCAACTGGCCCCGGCCACCGAATACGGGGTGATCTCCGGCAACAACGAAGTGCTGGAAAGCCTGCTCAAGGCCACCCTGGCCACGCCCAACGTGCGGTTCCTGGAGGTGCAGGACAGCGCCAACCGGGTGCTGGCCTACGTTGAGCAAGCGGCGAACGCCCACAGCCGCCCGCATCAGGTCGAGGTGTTCCAGGCGCCGGTCAGGCTCCAGCGGATCGCGCTGCACAATGACTTTTTCCAGGACAGCCGCCCGGCCAAGAACGGCGCCGGCGAGGACTATCTCGGCCGGGTGATCGTCGGCCTGTCCAGCGACGCCTTCAGTCAGCGCCAACAGGAGATCCTGCTCAAGGCCGGCATCCTCGCGCTGTTCGCCCTGCTCTTCACCTTCGTCCTGGCGCGGCGGCTGGCCGGCAGCCTGTCGCAGCCGATCCGCGACATCGGCCACGCGGTCCGGGCCATCCAGGACGGCGACTTCAAGACCCCGCTGCCGATCGTCGACGACACTGAGCTCGGCGCCTTGTCGCAGCACATCAACAACCTGGCCCAGGCCTTGGAACAGGCCAGCCGCGAACAGCACCAGGCGATGGCGCAACTGATCCAGACCCGCGAAGAGGCGGAAAAGGCCAACAACGCCAAATCGGACTTCCTGGCGATGATGAGCCATGAGCTGCGCACGCCCATGAACGGCGTCCTGGGCATGCTGCAGTTGCTGGAGACCACGGACATGACCGAGGAGCAGATCGAGTACGCCGCCCTGGCGTCCGAGTCCACCGAACACCTGCTCAAGGTCATCAACGACATCCTGGACTTCTCGCGCATCGAGCGTTCGGAACTGGAGCTGGAGCACATCCCGTTCAACCTGGCGGACGTGATCGCCGCCTGCGCCCAGTCGTTCCAGCACAGCGCCATGCAGCGTGGCCTGAGCCTGCAACTGCGGATCCCCGACGACATGCGCGGCCTGCAGGTGCAAGGCGACCCGACGCGGATCCGGCAGATACTGGTCAATCTGGTGGGCAACGCGCTGAAGTTCACGGAACAGGGCCGCGTCAGCATCGAGGCGCAGTGGCAGTCGCTGGATCATGAACTGCTCTGGTTCACCTGCTCGGTGCGCGACAGCGGCATCGGCATCAGCGCGCAAAGCCTGGAACTGATGTTCAACGCGTTCCAGCAGGCCGACAGTTCGATCTCCCGGCGCTACGGCGGGACGGGGCTGGGCCTGCCGATCGCCCGCACCCTCGCCGAGCGGATGGGCGGCACCCTGCGGGCGCAGAGCGAAGAAGGCCGCGGCTCGGTGTTTACGCTGGAAATCCCCCTGGCCATATATAAGCAGACGTTGCCGACCCCGAGCGCGCCGCGGCTCCCCGCAGGCGACGGCCACGGCGAAGGGCGCAAGGTGCTGTTGGTGGAGGACAATCCGGTCAACCAGACCGTGATCGAAGCGATGCTGCGCAGCCTGGGCTTTGCCGTCAGCATCGCCGCCGACGGCGCCCAGGCGGTGCGCTGCGCCGACGGACAGCGTTTCGAGGCGATCCTGATGGACTGCCGGCTGCCGGTCATCGACGGCTACGAGGCGACGCGCCAGATCCGCCGCCTGCCCGCCTGCAATGACGTGCCGATCATCGCACTGACCGCCAACGCCTTGCAGGGCGACCGGGAAAACTGCCTGTCGGCGGGGATGAACGACTATCTGGCCAAGCCGTTCAAACGCAACGACTTGCAGCAGATCATGCAGCGCTGGGTGCAGTAGGGGACAGCCTTTCAACCATCTGCGACTGGCGTGAAAAGCGAAAGTGCGGCAGTCTTAGGCTCCCGAACGGGCCTCAAAAGGGGCTTGAATAAAAATTTCAGTGCACAAGTGTACATTCATGTCCTTGGTGCTGTGACTTTCACCACAACGCAATAGTCTATGAGTAGGCTGCCGGATCGAGGCATGAACGCTTCGGTCGGCCGGGAAGATTCGCCCCACCTGCCGCATGGGACTATTGAGGAGCTCGCATGACCAAACAAAACGCCTTTACCCGGGAAGACCTGCTGCGCTGCAGTCGCGGTGAGCTGTTCGGCCCAGGTAACGCGCAACTGCCCGCCCCGAACATGCTGATGGTGGACCGCATCACCCACATCTGCGAGGAAGGCGGCAAGTACGGCAAAGGTGAATTGGTCGCCGAGCTGGACATCACCCCTGACCTGTGGTTCTTCGCCTGCCATTTCGAAGGCGATCCGGTGATGCCGGGCTGCCTGGGCCTGGACGCCATGTGGCAACTGGTCGGCTTCTTCCTGGGCTGGCAAGGCCTGCCGGGCCGCGGCCGTGCGCTGGGTTCGGGCGAAGTGAAGTTCTTCGGCCAAGTGCTGCCGACCGCCAGCAAAGTCACCTATAACATTCATATCAAGCGCGTCCTCAAGGGCAAGCTGAACATGGCCATCGCCGATGGTTCGGTCAGCGTCGACGGTCGCGAAATCTACACCGCCGAAGGCCTCCGGGTCGGCGTGTTCACCTCCACTGACAACTTCTAAGGGTTATCCGCATGCGCCGCGTCGTTATCACTGGTCTGGGCATCGTTTCTTGCCTGGGCAATGACAAAGAGACCGTCTCCGCCAACCTGCGTGCAAGCCGCCCTGGCATCCGGTTCAACCCGGAATACGCCGAAATGGGTCTGCGTAGCCAGGTTTCCGGCTCCATCGACCTCAACCTCGAAGAACTGATCGACCGCAAGGTCTACCGTTTCGTCGGCCATGCGGCCGCCTACGCCTACCTGGCGATGGCTGATGCGATCAAGGACTCCGGCCTGACCGAAGAGCAGGTGTCCAACCCGCGCACCGGCCTGATCGCCGGCTCCGGCGGCGCCTCCACCCTGAACCAGATGGAAGCGCTGGACATCCTGCGCGAGAAAGGCGTCAAGCGCGTCGGCCCGTACCGCGTGACCCGCACCATGAGCAGCACCGTGTCCGCCTGCCTGGCCACTCCGTTCAAGATCAAGGGCCTGAACTACTCCATCGCCTCCGCCTGCGCCACCAGCGCCCACTGCATCGGCACCGCGATGGAACAGATCCAGATGGGCAAGCAGGACATCGTCTTCGCCGGCGGCGGCGAAGAAGAGCACTGGAGCCAGTCGTTCCTGTTCGACGCCATGGGCGCCCTGTCCAGCAAGCGCAACGACACTCCGGAAAAGGCCTCCCGCGCCTACGACGCCGACCGTGACGGCTTCGTCATCGCCGGCGGCGGCGGCATGGTCGTGGTCGAGGAGCTGGAGCACGCCCTGGCCCGCGGCGCGAAGATCTACGCGGAAATCGTCGGCTACGGCGCGACCTCCGACGGCTACGACATGGTGGCCCCGAGCGGCGAAGGCGCGATCCGCTGCATGCAGCAGGCGCTGTCCACCGTCGACACCCCGATCGACTACCTGAACACCCACGGCACTTCGACCCCGGTCGGCGACGTCGCGGAAATGAAGGGCGTGCGTGAAGTCTTCGGTGACAAGGCGCCGGCCATCAGCTCCACTAAGAGCCTGTCGGGTCACTCCCTGGGCGCCGCCGGCGTTCACGAAGCGATCTACTGCATGCTGATGATGGAAGGCAACTTCATCGCCGGCTCCGCCAACATCGACGAGCTGGATCCGGAAGTGGCCGACCTGCCGGTGCTGACCCAGACCCGCGAGAACGCCAAGATCGACACCGTGATGAGCAACAGCTTCGGCTTCGGCGGCACCAACGCCACCCTGGTGCTCAAGCGCTGGACCGGCAAGTGATTTCACGCTGCTGAGCCGTACATGAAAACGCCCCGACCGGTTCGGGGCGTTTTTTTTCGCCTGGAGAAACGCCCCCCGCTGCGCGCCCGCCCAGGCACAACGGTTCCCGCAAAGGGCGGCGCAACGCCCCGCCAACATGAAACATCTGTCATGCAACTTCCCGCCCTGCGACTGAATGTCGCGTATCTCGCGGGCTCCAGCACTGTTGCGAAATCCGCAAGGGTACATTGCAGAAATCGAACGTTTACTTAGCAAGCTAACAAACTCTATAAAAGAGTCCTGCACATGCCTTGCTGCAGATAACAGAGATTGGAGCTAGCAGATGACTGTAAAAGTGACTGAACGCGACGATTCACACATGTCCCATGAAGGCGTGGCCGCCGGTGTGCGGATCTGGGATGTGCATCAACAGGACTTGCTGGTCGGGATGTTCCACAACGAAACCGACGCCCACAATTACAAGGCCGAACTGGAGCTCCTGGAGCGCCAGCGCGAACAGGGCTGAAAACGGCCGTGGCGAGGGAGCTTGCTCCCGCTGGACTGCGCAGCAGGCCTCAACAAGGGGCTGCTGCGCAGCCAGCGGGAGCAAGCTCCCTCGCCACAGGGCTTACCACATCAGATCGTCAGGGATCTGATAGGCCGCGTACGGATCGTCCTCGTCCGTGACCTCTTCGGTCTTCTCGTTCATCTGCACGATGCGCTGCGGATCACGCTCCTGGATCTTCAGGGCGGCCTCGCGCGGGATCACTTCGTAGCCGCCGGCATGGTGCACGATCGCCAGCGAGCCGCTGCTGAGCTTGTTGCGCATCAGCGTGTTGACCGAGAGGCGCTTGACCTTCTTGTCGTCGACGAAGTTGTAGTAGTCCTCGGTGTTCAGCTTCGGCAGGCGCGACACCTCGATCAACTGCTTGATCTGCGCGGCGCGGGCCTTGGCCTCGGCCTTTTCCTGCTGCTGGCGGTTCAGCTCCTGGTCGCGCTTGACCTTCTCGGCCTGGGCCTCCTGGGCCGCGCGCTGCTGCGAGTCGTCCAGCTCGATTTGCCCCTTGTGGGCCAGGCGTTGCTGCTTTTGCTTGTCCTTACTGACTTGCTTGACCTGCTTTTGGTTGACCAGCCCTGCCTTGAGCAACTGGTCGCGAAGGGAAATACTCATGGTGCTTACTCACTTGGGCAAATTGCTCAGCCGCAGCCGGGCGCATTCTTTTCCTGTCGTTTGGCTTCGCCCCACAAGGCGTCCAACTCTTCGAGGGTGCAATCTTCCATGGGACGACGGGTGTCGCGCAATGCCTGTTCGATAAAACGGAAACGCCGCTCGAACTTGCCGTTGGCGCCACGCAGCGCGGTTTCCGGATCGACCTTCAGGTGCCGGGCCAGGTTGACCACCGAGAACAGCAGATCGCCGATCTCGTCGGCCACCGCCGCCGGGTCGTTTTCGGACATGGCCTCGAGCACTTCATCGAGCTCTTCGCGCACCTTGTCCAACACCGGCAAGGCGTCCGGCCAGTCGAAACCGACCTGCCCGGCGCGCTTCTGCAGCTTGGCCGAACGCGACAGGGCCGGCAGCGCGGCAGGCACATCGTCGAGCAGCGACAGTTGCTGCGGCTCGGCGGATTTCTCGGCACGCTCTTCGGCCTTGATCTCTTCCCAGCGCTCCTTGACCTGTTCTTCGTTCAGCCGCGGCACATCCAGCGGCGCATACAGGTCGCCGGTGGGAAACACGTGCGGATGGCGGCGCACCAGTTTGCGGGTGATGCTGTCGACCACACCGGCGAACTCGAACCGCCCCTCCTCCCGGGCCAGCTGGCTGTAGTACACCACCTGGAACAGCAGATCGCCCAACTCGCCCTGCAAGTGGTCGAAATCACCGCGCTCGATGGCGTCGGCGACCTCGTAGGCCTCCTCCAGGGTGTGCGGGACGATGGTCGCGTAGGTCTGCTTGATGTCCCACGGGCAGCCGTACTGCGGATCGCGCAGACGGTTCATCAGGTGCAGCAGGTCTTCCAGGCTGTACGTCATGTATGTCTCACCACAAAACCCGTGCAGGAGCGGACAAGCCCGCTCCCGCCGTTGATCCTCAAGGCGTACGGTTGCGCCGCGTCTCGATGATGTTCGGCAACTGGGAAATCCGCCCCAGCAACCGCCCCAGCGCGTCCAGCCCCGGAATCTCGATGGTGAGGGACATCAGTGCGGTGTTGTCCTCCTTGTTCGAGCGGGTGTTGACCGCCAGCACGTTGATGCGCTCGTTGAGCAGCACCTGGGAAACGTCGCGCAGCAGCCCGGAACGGTCGTAGGCACGGATGATGATGTCCACCGGGTAGGTGAGCACCGGCACCGGCCCCCAGCTGACCTGGATGATCCGCTCCGGCTCGCGGCCGGCCAACTGCAGCACCGAGGCGCAGTCCTGGCGGTGGATGCTCACGCCGCGGCCCTGGGTGATGTAGCCGACGATCGCGTCGCCCGGCAACGGCTGGCAGCAGCCGGCCATCTGCGTCATCAGGTTGCCGACGCCCTGGATCTGGATGTCGCCGCGCTTGCCAGGCTTGTAGCCGGCGGCCTTGCGCGGAATCAGCTCCAACTGCTCGTTGCCGCGCTCCGGTTCAACCAACTGCTGCGCCAGGTTGACCAGTTGCGCCAGGCGCAGGTCGCCGGCGCCGAGGGCCGCGAACAGGTCGTCGGCGGTCTTCATGTTGGCCTTGTCGGCCAGCTTGTCGAAGTCCACCGCCGGCAGGCCGAGGCGGGTGAGCTCGCGCTCGAGCAGGGTCTTGCCGGCCGCGACGTTCTGGTCGCGGGCCTGCAGCTTGAACCAGTGCACGATCTTCGCCCGGGCCCGGGACGTGGTGACGTACCCCAGGTTCTGGTTCAGCCAGTCGCGGCTCGGGGTGCCGTGCTTGCTGGTGATGATCTCGACCTGCTCGCCGGTCTGCAGGCTGTAGTTGAGCGGCACGATCCGCCCGTTGATCTTGGCGCCGCGGCAGTTGTGGCCGATCTCGGTGTGCACGCGGTAGGCGAAGTCCAGCGGCGTCGCGCCCTTGGGCAGGTCGATGGCGTGGCCGTCCGGGGTGAAGATGTAGACCCGGTCCGGCTCGATGTCGACCCGCAGCTGTTCGGCCAGGCCGCCGATGTCGCCCAGCTCTTCATGCCACTCGAGCACCTGACGCAGCCAGGAGATCTTCTCTTCGTAGTGGTTGGAGCCGGACTTGACGTCGGTGCCCTTGTAGCGCCAGTGCGCGCAGACGCCGAGCTCGGCCTCCTCGTGCATGGCGTGGGTGCGGATCTGCACCTCCAGCACCTTGCCTTCCGGGCCGATCACGGCGGTGTGCAGCGAGCGGTAGCCGTTCTCCTTCGGGTTGGCGATGTAGTCGTCGAATTCTTTGGGGATGTGCCGCCACAGGGTGTGGACGATGCCGAGCGCGGTGTAGCAGTCGCGCATCTCCGGCACCAGCACGCGCACGGCGCGCACGTCGTAGATCTGGCTGAACTCCAGGCCCTTGCGCTGCATCTTTCGCCAGATCGAATAGATGTGCTTGGCCCGGCCGCTGATGTCGGCCTCGACGCCGGTGGCCTGCAGCTCGTTCTTGAGCTGGGTCATCACGTCGCTGATGAAGCGCTCGCGGTCGAGCCGCCGCTCGTGCAAAAGCTTGGCGATCTGTTTGTACTGGTCGGGTTCGAGGTAACGGAAGGACAGGTCCTCCAGCTCCCACTTGATGTGACCGATGCCGAGCCGGTGCGCCAGCGGCGCATAGATGTCGAACACCTCCCGGGCGACCCGGTTGCGCTTCTCGTCGTCGGCGGTCTTCACCGCCCGGATCGCGCAGGTGCGCTCGGCCAGCTTGATCAGCGCGACGCGCACGTCGTCGACCATCGCCACCAGCATCTTGCGCAGGTTCTCGACCTGGCCCTGGGTGCCCAGCACCATGGACTGGCGGGGGCTGAGGCTGGCGCTGATCGCCGCCATGCGCTGCACGCCGTCGATCAGCTTGGCGACCACCGGGCCGAACCGCTGGCTGACCGCCGCGAGCTCGATCTGGCCTTCGCGCACGCCGCGGTACAGCACGGCGGCCACCAGCGAATCCTGGTCCAGCTTGAGGTCGGCCAGGATCTCGGCGATCTCGAGGCCGGTGCTGAAGCTGCCGCTGCCCTCGGTCCACAGGTTGTTCGCCGCTTTGGATTGCTGCTCGGCCTGACGGGCGTATTCGCAGGCCTCCTTCAAGGCTTCGCGATCCAGCGCCAGATCGACGCTGACCGCATGATCGAGCCAAGCCTCGAGATTGATACTGCCGTCGGTGTTGATCGGCTGGTGTGCTCTCACCTGTACCATCTTGCTTTACCTTCCCTACGACGCAGATTCAATGCGTCAAATCGCTGACCTTCATTGCCCGTTCGCGCTCGCGGGGCTGGGACGAGCGCTGTCCGGGCGGACCAGACGGATCAGACGGGCCATCCTAGCCCGCTTCAAATAACGCCATGGCCTCGACATGCGCCGTCTGAGGAAACATATCGAGAATCCCGGCACGTTTTAACCGGTAGCCCTGCTTGATCAATTCGACCGTGTCGCGCGCCAGAGTTGCAGGGTTGCACGACACGTACACCAGCCGTTGGGCACCCAGGGTCGCCAGCTTGCGCACCACCTCGAAAGCACCGTCACGGGGTGGGTCCAAGAGTACCGCAGAAAAGCCGTTTCCGATCCATTCGGCATCGGTCAAAGGCTGGGATAAATCGGCCTGAAAAAACTTTGTGTTATGCAAATTGTTGCTGGCGGCGTTCTCCGCCGCGCGGTCGACCATCGTCTGCACGCCTTCGACCGCCACCACCTCGCGCACGGCCTTGGCCAGCGGCAAGGCGAAGTTGCCCAGGCCGCAGAACAGGTCGAGCACACGCTCATCGCCCGTGGGCTTGAGCCACTCCAGCGCCTGGGCGACCATCGCTTCGTTGACGCCGGCGTTGACCTGGATGAAATCGCCCGGCCGCCAGGCCAGCTCCAGCCCCCACGTCTCCAGGCGATAGCCCAGGGACTGCGCAGGGTCCGCCGGCTGCGGCTCGCCTTCGCCGTGCAGCCACAGCTGCGCCTCATGGAACGCGCAGAAATCCTTGAGGACCGAAAGGTCCGCGTCCGACAGCGGCGCCGTGTGCCGCAGCAGCACCGCCAGCGACGAGCCGCTGAACAGTTCCACATGCCCCAGCGCCTGAGGCTTGCCCAAGCGGCGGAGCATCTGCGGCAACCGGCTCATGATCGGCTGCAAGGGCTGTACCAGCACCGGACATTCGCTGATCGCGACGATGTCCTGGCTGCCCGCGGCGCGAAAGCCCACGTCCAGGCGCTTCGCCTTGGCGTCCCAGCGCACCGCCACCCGGGCGCGGCGCCGGTAGCCGAATTCGGGGCCGGTCAGCGGCGCCGCCCATTCCTGGGGCTCGACACCGGCGACCCGCGACAGCTGCTCGGCCAGCATGCGCTGTTTCAGGGCAAGCTGTTCGCCGTGGGGCAGATGCTGCACGCTGCAGCCGCCGCAGGTGCCTGCATGCTGGCAAGGCGCAGGACGACGCAGCTCGCTGGCCTTGATGACGCGCTCGGCACGGGCCTCGACCACTTTGCCGTGGGCGCCGAGCACCCGCGCCTCGACCTCCTCGCCCGCCAGGGCGCCGAGGACGAACCAGGTGCGGCCTTCGAAGAACGCGATGCCGCGACCGTCATTGGCCAGGCGCTCGATGGTCAGGCGCTGCTTCTTGCCGGTCGGGATTTGCGGGGCCTTGCTGCCGCCGGTGGGCTGGAAGCGCAGGCCTCTTGCTTGCTTGGCCATCAGTTGGGCGCGTCGAACAGGCCGGTCGACAGGTAGCGGTCGCCGCGGTCGCAGATGATCGCGACGATCACCGCGTTCTCGACCTCCTTGGACAGGCGCAGCATCGCCGCCACCGCACCGCCGGAGGACACGCCGCAGAAGATGCCTTCTTCGCGGGCCAGGCGACGGGTGACGTCCTCGGCTTCGCTTTGCGCCATGTCGACGATGCGGTCGACGCGGTCGGCCTGGTAGATCTTCGGCAGGTATTCCTGCGGCCAGCGGCGGATGCCGGGAATGGCCGAGCCTTCCATCGGCTGCAGGCCGATGATCTGCACGTTGTCGCTCTGTTCCTTGAGGTAGCGCGACACGCCCATGATGGTGCCGGTGGTGCCCATGGAACTGACGAAATGGGTGATGGTGCCCTGGGTCTGCCGCCAGATCTCCGGGCCGGTGGTGGCGTAGTGCGCTTCGGGGTTGTCGCCGTTGGCGAACTGGTCGAGCACCTTGCCGCGGCCTTCGGCCTCCATCCGCTGGGCCAGGTCGCGGGCGCCTTCCATGCCCTCTTCCTGGGTGACCAGGATCAGCTCGGCGCCGTAGGCGGTCATGGCGGCCTTGCGCTCGGCGGTGGAGTTGTCCGGCATGATCAGGATCATCTTGTAGCCCTTGATCGCAGCGGCCATCGCCAGGGCGATCCCGGTGTTGCCCGAGGTCGCTTCGATGAGCGTGTCGCCGGGCTGGATCTGCCCGCGCAGCTCGGCACGGGTGATCATCGACAACGCCGGACGATCCTTGACCGAACCCGCCGGGTTGTTGCCTTCCAGCTTGAGCAATAGGGTGTTGCTGGTGGCGCCGGGCAGGCGCTGCAAACGCACCAGCGGCGTGTTGCCGACGCAATCGGCGATGGTTGGGTACTGCAAGGTCATGGCGTTTTTCGCAATCCGGACAGCGGGGGCGCCTATCATACCGGCAAACCCGCGCCGGCCATATCACGCAAAGTATGGTGCTTATGGCTTATGGGAATAAGTGAAGAAACCGCCGGGCCGTCAGGTGATCTGCGGCTGCAGCCCGTCCGCTGCGGATGCGGGCCTGCCCTGTGCGACGTCGGGGCATGCACCGCCCTCATCCGCCTTCAGCGACAGATTCAGCCGCAACCCGGCTCCGGTGTTCTCGGCCCACAGCCTGCCGCCCTGACGCAGCACCGCATTGCGCGCAATGCTCAGGCCCAGGCCGAACCCGCCGTCGCCGGGCCGCGAACCGTCGAGCCGGATGAACGGCGAGAAGATCCGCTCCAGATCCGCCTCGGCCACCCCGCCGCCCTGATCCTCCAGCCACAGGTGCCAGCGGTCGCCGTCGCGCTGCCCGCCGAGGCGCACGGTGCCGCCCGGCGGCGAATGGCGGATGGCGTTGCGCAAAATGTTTTCCAGCGCCTGGGCCAGGGCGTTGAGGTTGCCGCGCACCCAACAGGAAGCCTCCACCGCACACTGCAGCCGCACGCTCGGCCAGCCGCTTTCGTAGCAGGCGTTGTCGGTCAGCATTTCCCATAGGGCCTGGATCTGGATCGCCTCGTCGGGCAGCGGCGTGCGCTCGGTGTCGAGCCAGGCCAGCTGCAAGGTGTCCTCCACCAGCCGCTGCATGACGTCGACCTCCCGCCCGATCCGTTCGCGCAACGGCAACAGCGCCTGCTCGCCTTCGCTGGCCACCCGCAGGCGGCTCAGCGGCGTGCGCAGCTCATGGGACAGGTCGCGCAGCAGTTGCTGCTGCAGGGCCACGGTCGACTGCAGACGCTCGGCCATCGAGTCGAACGCCCGGGCCAGCTCGCCGAGTTCGTCGGGGCGCTCGGTGATGCCGCTCGACAGCCTCACATTCAGTTGGTCGGCGCGCCAGGCGTTGGCCTGTTCGCGCAGGTTGTTCAGCGGCACCACCAGCAGACGGTACAGGCCGACGCACAGCAGCAGCGTGAACAGGCCGGGAATCACCCCGTTGGTGATGACCCGCCAGAACGTCTTGTAGCGCCCCGGCACGAAACGCTCGGGCAGCTCGATCACCAGGCTGCCGGCGGACGGGTTCTGCGGAAACGGCACCCGCAGCCAAGGCAGGCCTTTCTTGTGGATCGGCCAGTCGGGGCCGCGCAGGAAGGTCAGGCGCAGGGTTTCGGCTTCGCTCAGCGGCTGGCTGCCCAGCGACTGCAGGTGGCCGCCGATCACGCCGACCCAACCCGCCTCGCGCCAGCGCATGGTCCGCAGCCAGGCATCGACGCCCTCCTGCCGGCCATGCCGCCAGGCCTGCTCGGCTTCGGCCGCGTAACGGGCCAGCGTGCCGCGGGCCTCGTCCGAGAGGAACTGATTGCGCTGCTCCATGTAGCGGCCCCAGGACCAGCTCAGCCAGATCATCAGCAGACAGAAAGCCACCAGCAGGCAGGCCAGTTTCCAGAACAGCGAGTGCCGGCCCGGCAGGTCAGACGGTTTCATCGAGCGCGCTCAGTACGTATCCCTTGCCCCACACGGTGCGCACTTCGCGCTCGGCATAGCCGACGGCCTTGAGTTTGCGGCGGATCTGGCTGATGTGCATGTCGAGGCTGCGGTCGTGGGGCGCGTAGCCGCGCTGCAGCACGTGCTGATAAAGGAAGGCCTTGCTCAGCACTTCTTCGGGGTTGCGGTCGAGGGTCTCCAGCAGGCGGAACTCGCTGCGGGTCAGCCCGGCGGGCCGGTCGAGGTAGAACACATCGCACTGTTCGTCATCGAAATGCAGCGCCCCCGCCGCCACGGGCTCGACCACCGGCACCGGACGCCGGTCGAGCGCCACCCGGCGCAGGATCGCCTCGATGCGCACATGCAGTTCGGCCATGCTGAACGGCTTGGGCAGGTAATCGTCGGCGCCGAGGCGAAAGCCGCTGATGCGGTCGGCTTCGGCGCCGAGGGCGGACATCAGCAATACCGGCGTGGAATGGCTGCGGCGCAGTTGGGTCAGCGCGTTGAGCCCGTCCAGCCCCGGCAGCAGGATGTCCATCAGCACCACATCGAACGGCTGGCGCCTGGCGATGTTCAGGCCTTCCTGGCCATCGCGGCACCAGGTCACCTGAAAGCCGCTGCGGCCCAGGTGCTCGTGGACATAGGCACCGAGCACGGGATCGTCTTCGATGGAAAGGATGCGGGGCTGGCCAACAGAGACAGGAGTCATGACTATCTGCAAATAGTTCTCAGTTGGCGGATTATTCAAGATTGCCGGGCGCCGGGCAACCCAAGGTTGGACCGGCGGACAAACGACCCGTTTCCGGCCGATGGGCGACGACCGCATTTTTCCCAAGATTGCCCGCGAGCAAATCGCTACACTGCGCCAAAGCCGCGTGCCGGATGCACGCGAGAGTCAACGGATCAGCGGGATGCGGGAGATGGGCGTGCTCAAGAAACTGGGAATCAAAGGTCGCGTGCTGTTGCTGACCCTGTTGCCGACCAGCCTGATGGCGCTGGTGCTGGGCGGCTACTTCACCTGGACGCAGCAATCCGACCTGCAGGCCCAATTGATGCAGCGCGGCGAAATGATCGCCGAGCAACTGGCGCCGCTGGTGGCGCCCGCCATGGGCCACGGCGACAGCGAACTGCTGGAGCGCATCGCCACCCAATCCCTGGAACAGTCCGACGTGCGCGCGGTGACCTTTTTGGCGCCCGACCGCTCGCCCCTGGCCCACGCCGGCCCGACCATGCTCAACCAGGCCCCCAGCGGCGACAGCCTGCAACTGCTGCGGCGCAGCGGCAACGACGCGACCCGCTACCTGCTGCCGGTGTTCGGCAAGCACCGCAACCTGGCCGGCGAACTGATCCCCGAAGAGTCCGACCGCCTGCTCGGCTGGGTCGAACTGGAGCTGTCGCACAACGGCATGCTGCTGCGCGGCTACCGCAGCCTGTTCGCCAGCCTGCTGCTGATCGGCGCAGGCCTGGCCGGTGCGGCGCTGCTGGCCGTGCGCATGGGCCGCACCATCAACCGGCCGCTGAGCCAGATCAAGCAGGCCGTCGCCCAGCTCAAGGACGGCCACCTGGAAACCCGCCTGCCGCCCCTCGGCAGCCAAGAGCTGGACGAACTGGCCTCCGGCATCAACCGCATGGCCGGCACCCTGCAGAATGCCCGGGAAGAGTTGCAGCACAGCGTCGACCAGGCCACCGAAGACGTGCGCCAGAACCTCGAAACCATCGAGATCCAGAACATCGAGCTGGACCTGGCCCGCAAGGAAGCGCTGGAGGCGAGCCGGATCAAGTCCGAGTTCCTGGCCAACATGAGCCACGAGATCCGCACGCCGCTCAACGGCATCCTCGGTTTCACCCACCTGCTGCAGAAAAGCGAGCTCACCCCGCGTCAGCTCGACTACCTGGGCACCATCGAGAAGTCCGCCGACAGCCTGCTCGGGATCATCAACGAGATCCTCGACTTCTCCAAGATCGAGGCCGGCAAGCTGGTGCTCGACCACATTCCGTTCAACCTGCGCGACCTGCTGCAGGACACCCTGACCATCCTCGCCCCCGCCGCCCATGCCAAGCAGCTGGAACTGGTCAGCCTGGTCTACCGCGACACGCCGCTGTCGCTGGTCGGCGATCCGCTGCGGCTCAAGCAGATCCTCACTAACCTGGTCAGCAACGCGATCAAGTTCACCCGCGAAGGCACCATCGTCGCCCGGGCGATGCTCGAAGAGGAACACGAAGACAGCGTGCAGCTGCGCATCAGCATCCAGGACACCGGCATCGGCCTCTCGACCCAGGATGTGCGCGCGCTGTTCCAGGCCTTCAGCCAGGCCGACAATTCCTTGTCGCGCCAACCCGGCGGCACCGGCCTGGGCCTGGTGATCTCCAAGCGCCTCATCGAGCAGATGGGCGGCGAGATCGGCGTCGACAGCACACCGGGCGAAGGCTCGGAGTTCTGGATCAGCCTGAGCCTGCCCAAGACCCGCGACGACGCCGAGGACCTGCCCGCCGCGCCGCTGCTCGGACGCCGGGTGGCGGTGCTGGAGAACCACGAACTGGCGCGCCAGGCGCTGCAGCACCAGCTGGAAGACTGCGGCCTGGACGTCACCCCGTTCAACACCCTGGAAAGCCTGACCAACGGCGTCACCGGCGCCCACCAGACCGAGCAGGCCATCGACCTGGCGGTGCTCGGCATCACCAGCAACGACATGCTTCCGGAACGGCTGAACCAGCACATCTGGGATCTCGAACACCTGGGCTGCAAGGTGCTGGTGCTGTGCCCGACCACCGAACAGACCCTGTTCCACCTGTCGGTGCCCAACCCCCACAGCCAGCTCCAGGCCAAACCGGCCTGCACCCGCAAACTGCGGCGGGCGCTGTCGGACCTGGTGCTGCCGCGCCAGACCCGCAGCGAGCCGGGCGAACCGCTGTCCAGCCGTGCGCCGAAAGTGCTGTGCGTCGACGACAACCCGGCCAACCTGCTGCTGGTGCAGACGCTGCTCGAAGACATGGGCGCCAAGGTGCTGGCCGTGGAAAGCGGTTATGCGGCGGTCAACGCCGTGCAGAGCGAAGCCTTCGACCTGGTGCTGATGGACGTGCAGATGCCGGGCATGGACGGCCGTCAGACCACCGAAACGATCCGCCACTGGGAAAGCGAACGGCATTGCACGCCGCTGCCGATCGTCGCCCTCACCGCCCACGCCATGGCCAATGAGAAGCGCGCCTTGCTGCAAAGCGGTATGGACGACTACCTGACCAAGCCGATCAGCGAACGGCAACTGGCCCAGGTGGTGCTGAAATGGACGGGGCTGGCGCTGCGCAACCTGACCCAGGAACGCACCGGCGAAAGCGTCTCGGGCCCTCAGGAGCTGCCGGTGCTCGACCACGAGGAAGGCTTGCGCCTGGCCGCCGGCAAGGCGGATCTGGCGGCGGACATGCTGGCGATGCTGCTGGCGTCGCTTGAGGCCGACCGCGAAGCGATCCGCACCGCCCGCGACGGCAACGACCAGAACGCCCTGCTTGAACGGGTGCACCGCCTGCACGGCGCCACCCGCTACTGTGGCGTGCCGCAGCTGCGCGCCGCCTGCCAGCGCAGCGAAACCCTGCTCAAGCAGCACGATCCCGCCGCCGCCCAGGCGCTGGACGAACTCGACCGGGCGATCAACCGTCTGGCCGCGCAGGCCAGGATCAGCGCCTGATCCAGGACAACGCCGCCGCTGGTGCGGACGGCTACAGTGAGCGTGGGCAATCGGGCCCCGCGACGAGGTTCCAGGAGGCCAGCATGCGCACGATCGTTTTCAGCAGCCAGACGTATGACCGCGACAGTTTCCTGGCCTGCGACTGCCCGGACGGCATCGAGCTGCACTTCCAGCCGGCCCGGCTCAGCCTCGACACGGCGGCGCTGGCCGAGCGTCACGAGGTGGTCTGCGCCTTCATCAACGACGACCTCGGCGCGCCGGTGCTGGAGCGCCTGGCCGCCGGCGGCACACGGCTGATCGCCCTGCGTTCGGCCGGCTACAACCACGTCGACCTCGCCGCTGCCCGGCGCCTCGGGCTGGCTGTCGTGCGGGTGCCGGCCTACTCGCCCCATGCGGTGGCCGAACACGCGGTGGCGTTGATCCTGGCGCTCAACCGGCGCCTGCACCGCGCCTACAACCGCACCCGCGAAGGCGATTTCAGCCTGCACGGCCTGACCGGCTTCGATCTGGTGGGCAAGACCGTCGGCATTGTCGGCACCGGGCAGATCGGCGCCACGTTCGCGAAGATCATGCACGGCTTCGGCTGCGAGCTGCTGGCCTACGACCCGTTCCCCAACCCGGCCGTCGAAGCCCTGGGCGCCCGTTACCTGAGCCTGCCCGAACTGCTGGCCCGGTCGCGGATCATCAGCCTGCACTGCCCGCTCAACGAGCAGAGCCGGCACCTGATCAACCGCCAATCGCTGGCGTGCATGCAGCCGGGCACGATGCTCATCAACACCGGACGCGGCGGGCTGGTCGATACCCCGGCGCTGATCGACGCCCTGAAGGACGGCCAATTGGGGTATCTGGGGCTGGACGTCTATGAAGAGGAGGCGCAGCTGTTTTTCGAGGACCGCTCCGACCTGCCGCTGCAGGACGACGTCCTCGCCCGGCTGCTGACCTTCCCCAACGTGATCGTCACCGCGCACCAGGCCTTCCTGACCCACGAGGCCCTGGGCGCGATCGCCGCGACGACCCTGCGCAACATCGCCGCCTGGGCACAGGGCTCGCCGCAGAACCGGGTCGAGGCCTGAGTCAGGACGGCTTGAGCGACGACGCCAGGATCAGCAACGCCAGCCAGCCGAAGCCGAACAGCCGCTGCTTGGCCGAATGGCCGCTGCGCAGCAAAAACCAGACAAAGAAACCCGGCAGCAGAAACACCATGATCTTCAGCCAGCCTTCCACCGGCCGCGAACCGTCGGCGTTCAACTGACGCTCGGCCGGTTGAGCCGCTTGCGCACGACGCCGGCGACCGGCCGCCGCCGGCGTGGCCCGTGGCTGCGGCGCAGGCGCAGGCGCAGGCGCTGCGGGAGCGGTGACGGCTTCGGGAACAGACTCGTTGCGCGGCAGCCGGCCAAACGAAATCGGGGATTTCGTCGCTTCAGGGCCGGCCGCCCCCTGTTCCAGCGGGGCTCCGCAATGGATGCACGTCGACGCCTGCGAGCTGATGCTGCGCTTGCATTCATAACATTCGATCAGCGCCATGTTCCGTTCCTTAGAAATGAAGGCGGCAGTTTGCCATGACTGCAATGCCGATTTGAACCGGATCGAAGGTCGCAAGCGCGCACCATTCTGCAATCAAGCCCGTGCTAGCATGTCGCGCATATTTGGAGGCTCCATGGTCGAACACGATTTCCGCTACACCCTGATGAACCCGCAACACACCCTCACCGAATGCCGCGCCATCGTGCCGGGCCGCTATCAGGTCACCGGCAACGGCGGCTCGATCCGCATCGGCGACGTACTGGTGGTGACCCTCAAGGGCAGCAAGGACTTGTCCATGCGCCTGACCGTCGAATCCGTCCGCCACCTGATCAACCCGCCGGGCCAATGGACGGCGATGACCCAGGGGCCGGTGTTCGGCGAACTGGCAATCCACACCTGGGAGGTCAACTGCGACGCCTGCGCCAAAGCCCTGAGCTTCGAGTTCGCGGTGGACGCCAAGCTCGGCAAGCCGGCCGAAACGGCCGCCGCCACCGCACGCATCGCCGAGCTCGGCTGGAAGGCCGTCGGCGACAAGCATGTGTGCCCGAGCTGCCGGGAGTCCGCGTGATGAAACACCTGGCCCTGACCGCCGCCGTCGGTGCCGGCCTGATGGGGTGCGCCGCCGAGCCCGTGCAGTTGCAGCAGAACCGCAGCTACATCCTGGAGTGGATCGGCGAACGCCCGCTGATGGATTACAGCCACCTGACCGTCACCCTGGGCGACGATGGCCGGGCCTACGGCAACGGCGGCTGCAACCATTGGTTCGCGCCGTACACCCTGGACGGCGACAGGCTGAGCTTCGGCAAGATCGGCAAGACCCGCAAGCAATGCGCGCCGGCGCTGATGGAGCAGGAGCAGCGCTTCCTGCAAGCCCTGGAGCACGTCGAGCGCTGGGACGTCTCGCCGATCGAGCAGATGCGCTTCTGGCCCGCCGAAGGCAAGCCGTTGCGCTGGTGGCTGGAAGAAGGCTGAGCCACATTCCTGGCTGAAGGAGCTCCTGTGGCGAGGGAGCTCGCTCCCGCCGGAAGCCCCCAAGAGAACTCACTCCCTTCGCCCCCTGTGGCGAGGGAGCTTGCTCCCGCTGGGCCGCGAAGCGGCCCTGAATCTGACACCACCCTCAGTTGGTCGCCTTCAGCGCCTCCAGCTTCGCCATCACCCCCGCCGCCGTCTGCTCGCCCAGCAACTGCTCACGCACCTTGCCCTTGTTGTCGATGATGTAGGTCACCGGCAAGGCCTCGCTGCGCGGCAACTCGAAGAGATCCGCCGGATCCTGCGCCAGCACCGTGAAGCGGATGCCCAGCTTCTCGCTGGCGCCCTTCAGTTCCTCGCCCTGCACGTTGTCGAAGTTGACCCCGAACACGCCGATCTTCTTGTCCTTGAGCTGATCGGCCAAATGGTTGAGCTCCGGGATCTCGGTCCGGCACGGGCCGCACCATTCGGCCCAGTAGTTGAGCACCACCCATTGCTTGTCGAGGCGCTCGGAGGCCACCTTCTGCCCGTTCTGGTCGATGCCATAGTCGTTACCGCAGCCCCCCAGCATCAACGCTCCGATGATCGTCAATGCCGCTGCCAGTCGCCGTGTCATGTCATGTTCCTTGTCAAAAATTGAATGCGCCTGCGACCCTTCGCCTCCCGAGGTTCTGGATTGCGCGCCGCACAGTTAGAATAGCCGCCACTTTACGCCATAAGCGACCCGCCATGACCGATCTGACGCTCTATCACAACCCGCGCTGCTCGAAATCCCGTGGCGCACTCGAACTGCTCGAAGCCCGTGGCCTGACCCCGAACGTGGTGCGTTACCTCGAAACCCCGCTGGACGCCGCACAGATCAAGGCCTTGCTCGGCAAGCTGGGGATCGGCGCCCGGCAACTGCTGCGCACCGGCGAAGATGAATACAAAATGCTTCAGCTGGCCGACAGCGGCCTCAGCGAAGAACAGCTGATCGCCGCCATCGCGGCCCATCCGAAACTGATGGAGCGCCCGATCCTCGAAGCCGGCGACAAGGCCGTCATCGGCCGGCCGCCGGAGCAGATCCTGGAGCTGCTGCCGTGAGCGATCCGTACATTCTGGTCCTGTACTACAGCCGCAGCGGCTCGACCAACGAGATGGCCCGGCAGATCGCCCGTGGCGTCGAGCAGGCCGGGCTCGAGGCGCGCCTGCGCACCGTGCCGGCGATCTCCGCCGAGTGCGAAGCCGTGGCGCCGGACATCCCCGACGAAGGCGCGCTCTACGCCACCCTCGACGACCTGAAGAACTGCGCCGGCCTGGCCCTGGGCAGCCCGACCCGCTTCGGCAACATGGCCGCGCCGCTCAAGTACTTCCTCGACGGCACCAGCAACCTGTGGCTGACCGGCGCCCTGGTGGGCAAGCCGGCCGGCGTGTTCACCTCCACCGCCAGCCTGCACGGCGGCCAGGAGACCACGCTGCTGTCGATGATGCTGCCGCTGCTGCACCACGGCATGCTGATCACCGGCCTGCCCTACAGCGAATCGGCGCTGCTGGAGACCCAGGGCGGCGGCACGCCGTACGGCGCCAGCCACCATGCCGGGGCCGACGGCAAGAGCGGCCTGGACAGCCACGAAGTCGCGCTGTGCCGCGCCCTCGGCGCACGCCTGGCCAAAACGGCCCAGAAGCTGGGGAACTGAGGATGGCCCGAAAGCCGAAAGTCTTGCCCGCCGTCGAATGGCTCGCGCCACGGGTGCGGGCGATGCGGATCGTCAGCCTGCTGTGCTTCTTCGCCCTGGCCGGGCTGCTCGCCGCCTACTACCTGGCGTTCGCCGACCTGCACGGCGCCCGGCCCTGGGTGATCCTGCTGATCGAGCTGATCCCGTGGCTCGTGCTCGCGCCGGGCATGATCACGGGCAGCCCGCGCGGGCATTCGTGGATGTGCTTTGCGGTGAACCTGTACTTCATCAAGGGCGCGCTGGCCGCGTATGACCCGGGCCGTCAGCTGTTCGGCGTGCTGGAGATGGTCGCCAGCCTGGCGGTGTTCTGCTCGGCGCTGCTGTATGTGCGGTGGCGCTATCAGCTGGACCGCAAGCTGGCGGGCGAAGGCGCCATCAGCGTCGCCTGACCGGTCGCCATCGCCGGCAGGCCGGCTCCCACATTGGATCTGCGGTGTTCACCAATCCCCTGTGGGAGCCAGCCTGCTGGCGATCAGGGCCTACACGGCCTCAATGGTTGACGGTATAGGCCAGCATCATCGAGATCTGGCTCATCGGCCGTCCGCCGCTCTCTTCGTGCCAGCGGTTGAACGCGTCCTGCACCGTGGCCAGGTCGCGCAGGCTGCTCGGCACCTTGTCGATGATGCCTTGGGCATTCAATGCCGCGACCACGTCGTAGCTCGGCACGAAGGTGTCCTTGCCGGCCATCCGCAGGAACCGCGGCGCCGACAGCCCGCCCAACTGGTGGCCGCGCTTTTTCAGGTACGTCCACAGGCCGGTGATGTCGGTCACCGGCCAGTCGGCGAGCAGCGCGCCGAAACTGCCCTTCTCTTTTTCGACGTCCAGGATGAACTGCGCATTGCGCGGCACGCTCTTGAGCTTGCCCAGGTGGCGGATGATCCGCGCGTCCTGCATCAGGCGCTCAAGGTGCTCGGCGCTCATCAGCACGACCTTTTCCGGGTCGAAGCCGAAGAACACTTCTTCGAAGGCCGGCCACTTGGCGTCCACCAGGCTGTGCTTGAGCCCGGCGCGGAACACCCGCAGGGCCATGGTCGACAGGTAGCGGTCGTCGCCGACCGCACGCAGCTGCGCCGCGGTCTTGGGCACCGGCAGGTGGGCTTCCAGCTCGGCCGCCGAACCGAAACGGTTCAGACAGTATTCGTGCAGCCACTTGTAGTCGCGCATGCCCTCTCCTGAGGTCTGAAATGAATGTCGCCCGAGAACGCAAACGACAGTGGGAGCCAGCCTGCCGGCGATGACGCTGCATCACTCGTGACGCACCGGCTCGCCAGCGGGCTGGCCCACAGGGTTCCCGGCTATCGCAGAATCCCTGTGGGAGCTGGCTTGCCAGCGATGAGGCCGGCACATCCAACATCACCGGAGCCTGACCCACCGCCATCGCCAGCAGGCTGGCTCCCACCTTAACGGGGCTTAGAGATTGACGACGTTGACGAAGCGCGAAGCCGCGGTCTCGTCGATCTTCAGGCTGGTGAAGTCGAACAGGTTGCGGTCGGCCAGTTGCGACGGCACCACGTTCTGCAGGCTGCGGAAGATGCTTTCGGTGCGGCCCGGGGTCTTGCGCTCCCAGTCCTGGAGCATTTCCTTGACCACCTGGCGCTGCAGGTTCTCCTGGGAACCGCACAGGTTGCACGGGATGATCGGGAACTGCTTGAAGTCCGAGTAGGCCTGGATGTCCTTCTCGTTGCAGTAGGCCAGCGGGCGGATCACCACGTTGCGGCCGTCGTCGGCGCGCAGCTTCGGCGGCATGGCCTTGAGGGTGCCGTTGAAGAACATGTTCAGGAAGAACGTCTCGACGATGTCGTCGCGGTGGTGCCCCAAGGCCATCTTGGTCGCGCCGATCTCGTCGGCGAAGGTGTACAGCGTGCCGCGGCGCAGGCGCGAGCACAGCGAGCAGGTGGTCTTGCCTTCCGGCACCAGTTCCTTGACCACCGAGTAGGTGTCCTTCTCGACGATGTGGTACTCGATGCCCAGCTCTTTGAGGTAGGCCGGCAGGACGTGCTCGGGGAAGCCCGGCTGCTTCTGGTCCATGTTCACCGCGACGATCTCGAACTTGACCGGCGCGACCTTCTGCAGGTGCATCAGCACATCGAGCATGGTGTAGCTGTCTTTGCCCCCGGACAGGCAGACCATCACCTTGTCGCCGTCTTCGATCATGTTGAAGTCGGCGACCGCTTCGCCGGCCAGGCGGCGCAGGCGCTTTTGCAGTTTGTTCTGGTTGACGGTGAGAGTGCCCATGACGCGAAATCCGTGAGGTGTGACGAAGGGCGGGCATTTTACGCAAAAACGCCGCCAGGGCGAAGGGCCGCGGGTCTGTCACTGCGCAGCGGCGCAAGTCCCTGCGGCGATTAAGCCCCGGGTTTACAGCGCGATTTGCTCTAAGCCCCTACACCCTGTGCGGTCAAGACCTCCCTATACTGCGACATAAGGTCGCATAGATGTCTGGAGACCTGAATTTGCTCGGCCACCTTGGCCCGTAGGCGCTCCGTTTGGGGGGCGATGGCAATATAGAGAGGAGTGACTGGCATGATCCATCACGTAGTGGGGCTCTTCACCCACCCCGATCAGGAATGGAAGGAAATCCGTGGCGACCAGGAAGAAAGCATCAGCCACATGTACCTGACGCACACGCTGATCCTGGCGGCGATCCCGGCGGTCTCGGCGTTCATCGGCACGACCCAGGTCGGCTGGGTGATCGGCAGCCGCGCGCCGGTGATGCTCACCCTCGAAAGCGCGCTGTGGATGACGATCATGTCGTACCTGGCGATGCTCGGCGGCGTGGCGGTCATGGGCGCTTTCATCCACTGGATGGCCCGCACCTACGACGCCAACCCGAGCCTGGCCCGTTGCGTGGCCTTCGCCACCTACACCGCGACACCGCTGTTCGTCGGCGGGCTGGCGGCGCTGTATCCGCACATGTGGCTGGGGATGATCGTCGGCACGGCTGCCATCTGCTACACGGTGTACCTGCTCTATGTGGGCCTGCCCACCTTCATGAACATACCGACCGATGAGGGATTCCTGTTCTCCAGCTCGGTGCTGGCGGTGGGCCTGGTGGTGCTGGTGGCCATCATGGCGTTCACCGTGATTGTCTGGGGGCTGGGCGTAGGCCCTGTCTACACCAACTAGATCGCCGCACGCCGGTGACCGCTCCACCCCGAGAAGAACAAGATCCGCCAACACCAGGCCGCCGCAAGGCGGCCTTCTCATGCCTGGGAACGCAGCGACCATTCGGCGGTTCGGCGATACGCAAGGCCGGAAGGTTGCGGCATACTCCAAACCTCTGGAGATCCATCAAGCATGCCCGAGCAACTCAACACCCGCGTCGAAGACTGCTTCCAACTCGCTGAATCCTTTTTCAAACGTCCTTTCAAGCGCCCTGTGGTGAGCCTCAAGCTGCGCGGGCAGAAAGCCGGGGTTGCGCACCTGCACGAGAACCTGCTGCGCTTCAATCCGCAGCTGTACCGGGAAAACACCGAGCATTTCCTCAAGCAGACCGTGGCCCATGAAGTCGCGCACCTGATCGCCCATCAACTGTTCGGCGACCGCATCCAGCCCCACGGCGAGGAATGGCAACTGATCATGCGCGGCGTCTACGAATTGCCGCCCGACCGCTGCCACACCTATGAGGTCAAGCGCCGCAGCGTGACCCGCTACATCTACAAGTGCCCGTGCGCGGACAGCGACTTTCCGTTCACGGCCCAGCGCCACAGCCTGGTGCGGCAGGGGCGACGGTATCTGTGCCGGCGGTGTCGCCATACCCTGGTGTTCAGCGGGGAAATGCGGGTCGAATAGCGCGGGTTCTGCGCCGACTGTTCCGACCCCATCGCCAGCGGGCTGGCTCCCACAGGGGATTTGTGAGCGCCACAGATCCAGTGTGGGGCCAGCCTGCTGGCGATGGGCCGGGACAGCCGCTAGAGCACCACCTTGGCTTGACGCAGCGCCTCAATCTCCGCCGCAGCGAAGCCCAATCCTTCCAGCACCTGGTCCGTGTGCGCCCCCAGCGCCGCCCCGACGTGCCGCGGCGCCGGCAACCCTTCGGAAAACTTCAGCGGACACGCCATCTGCGCCTGGGCCGTGCCGTCCCCCCGCGGCACCTGCGCCACCAGTTCCCGCGCCTGCAACTGCGGATGCCGCACCGCCTCGCCCAGGCCGAGCACCGGCTCGACGCAGGCATCGATGCCGGCGAACAGCTCGCACAGCTCGGCGAAGTCGTACTTCTCGAACTCGACCTGCAGCGCCTCCTTCAGGGCCCGCTGGCGCTCGGGCTTGGGCGACAGGCCATGGGCCGCCAGCTCCGGCCAGCCGAAGGCGTTGCACAACTGCTGCATGAACCCCGGCTCCAGGCTGCCCACCGACATCCAGCGCCCGTCCCGGGTGCGGTAGTAGTCGTAGAAGCTGCCGCCGTTGAGGATCTGATCCTCCCGCCCCGGCTCCACGCCGCAGGCCAGGTAGCCGGCGCCGGCCATGGCGTTCAGGCTGAACGCGCAGTCGGTCATGCTCACGTCCACGTGCGTGCCCTGCCCGGTCTGCTGCCGGGCGATCACCGCCGCCAGCAGGCCGATCACGCCGTGCAGCGAACCGCCGGCGATGTCCGCCACCTGCACGCCCAGCGGCAACGGCCCGCTGTCGGCGCGGCCGGTGTGGCTGGCGAGCCCGGCCAGGGCCAGGTAATTGATGTCGTGGCCGGCGCGGTCCCTGTAGGGGCCGGTCTGGCCGTAGCCGGTGATCGACACGTAGATCAGCCGGGGATTGATCGCCTTCAGCGCCTCGTAGCCCAGCCCCAGGCGCTCCATCACGCCGGGGCGGAACTGCTCCAGGAGGATGTCGTGATCCGCCAGCAAGCGCTTGATCACCTCCAGCGCTTCGGGCTGCTTCAGGTCCAGGGCCAGGCTGCGCTTGTTGCGGTTGAGGTAGGCGTGGCTGGCCGACAAGCCCCGGTCGTGGGGCGGCAGCACCCGCACCAGGTCCAGGCGGGTCGGCGATTCGATGCGCAACACCTCGGCGCCCATGTCCGCCAGCAGCAGCGAGGCGAACGGCCCCGGCAACAGGGTCGAGAAATCCAGGACTTTCAGTGAGGCCAGCGGTGCGGACATGGGCGATCTCCGTGAACGATGCCTTGCAGCCTAGGCAGCCGCGGCCGGGGCGGCAATCACCGGATGCGTCAGCGGCAGTGACCGTTGCGCTCAAACCGCAGGCATGAAAAAACCCGCCGCAGCGGGTTTTTTCATGGCATCAGCGTTACTTGACGCTGCTTGGGGTCGGGCCTTCGGCCACGCCCAGGTCGTCTTCCGGACGGGTATCGGCGATGCCGCGACCGCCCGAGGCGAGCTCGGCCTGCAGCACGTCGGTGTCCAGTTCCTTGACCCACTTGGCGACCACGATGGTGGCGACGGCGTTGCCGACCAGGTTGGTCAACGCGCGGGCTTCGGACATGAAGCGGTCGATGCCCAGGATCAGCGCCAGGCCGGCCACCGGCAGGTGACCCACGGCCGACAGCGTGGCCGCCAGCACGATGAAGCCCGAACCGGTCACGCCGGCCGCGCCTTTGGAGGACAGCAGCAGCACCACCAGCAGGGTGATCTGATGGGTGATGTCCATGTGGGTGTCGGTCGCCTGGGCGATGAACACGGCCGCCATGGTCAGGTAGATCGCGGTGCCGTCGAGGTTGAACGAGTAGCCGGTCGGGATCACCAGACCCACGACGGATTTCTTCGCGCCCAGACGCTCCATCTTGATCAGCATGCGCGGCAGCACCGATTCCGACGACGAGGTGCCGAGCACGATCAGCAGCTCTTCACGGATGTAGCGGATCATCTTCAGCACACTGAAGCCGTGCATGCGGGCGATGGCGCCGAGCACGATCAGGATGAACGCCAGGCAGGTGATGTAGAAGCAGGCCATCAGTTGGCCCAACTGCACCAGCGAGCCGACGCCGTAGGCGCCGATGGTGAACGCCATCGCACCGAAGGCACCGATCGGCGCAAGCTTCATGATCATGTTGATGATGTTGAACATCACGTGGGCGAAGCGATCGATGAAGTCGAGGATCGGCTTGCCGTAGGCGCCCAGGCGGTGCAGGGCGAAACCGAAGATCACCGAGAACATCAGCACTTGCAGGATGTCGCCGGTGGCGAAGGCGCCGACGATGGTGCTCGGGATCACGTTGAGCAGGAAGCCGACGACGCTCTGCTCGGCGCCTTGCTGCACGTAGGTGGCGACTTTCGAGGCGTCCAGGGTGCTCACGTCGACGTGCATGCCGTTGCCCGGCTGCACGATGTTGACCACGACCAGACCCACCAGCAGAGCGATGGTCGAAACGATTTCGAAGTACAGGAGCGCGTAGCCGCCGGTCTTGCCGACCGATTTCATGTTCTGCATGCCGGCGATGCCGCTGACGACGGAGCAGAAGATGATCGGGGCGATGATCATTTTGATCAGTTTGATGAACCCGTCACCCAGCGGCTTTACGGCCACACCGAGCTGCGGATAGTAGTGGCCGAGCGCAATACCGATGCAGATTGCGACGATCACCTGGAAATACAGGGATTTGTACAGTGGCTGACGAGTCGTCATTGCAAGTTTCCTCAAGAGTCCCGTGGGCAACATCCATCTGTTGAACACGACACTTGAATTGCGAACCCTCCTGCACTGGAGGGATTTGTTGTGTCGAGCGACGCTTTCCGGACCGGCTCGGCGCACGCTTCTGGCGCTTCTATCGCAAACCGCGTGCCACTTTGGCGCAATTGGCTGCAAGCCTTTTGATATCAGGTGTTGCCGGCATTTTTGTGTCACCGTTTGGTGACCTGGCGTTGGCGGATTTCCGCCAAGTCATCCGAACTCGTCCTACAATTTGGCGGAAATCCGCCTTGTTGCAGGTTCGAACACCCGGATACCATCCGCCGCCCGAGGGAGGATTTGCCGTTTATGCGCGAACGCACCATTGCCAGTCATTTCGCCCGCGCCGCCCTGGTCGGCGCGCAGCGTTCGGGCCACGACTGTTCAGACCTGCTGCAGCAGTTGGGCATCAGCCCCGAACTGCTGGAGGAGCCGCGCGCGCGGATCGCCCCGGAGCAGTTCACCCGGCTGATCCAGGGCCTGTGGCTGGCGCTGGACGACGAGTACCTGGGGTTCGGCCGTGCGCCGAGCAAACCCGGCAGTTTCGCCATGATGTGCCATGCCGTGATCCATTGCCGCACGCTGGAGAAGGCGCTCAACCGCGGCTTATTGTTTTATAGCCTATTCCCCGAGGCCCCGCGCCTGACCCTCAGCCGCGAGGACGAGTGGGTGCGCCTGAGCCTGGACGATTCGCAGCTGTGGGATCCGGATCACTTCCTGACCGAAAGCCTGCTGGTGATCTGGCATCGCCTGGGCAGTTGGATGATCGGCCAGCGGATCCGCCTGGAGCAGGCGACGTTCAGCTACCCCAAGCCGGCGCACGGTGCCGAGTACGACCTGCTGTTCTCCTGCCCGTTGTCGTTCTCGGCCGGGCAAAGCAGCCTGCGCTTCCACAGCCGCTACCTGGGCATGCCGCTGCTGCAGGACGAGCGCACCCTCAAGCATTTCCTCGAACGCTCCCCCGCCGACCTGCTGTCGCGCCCGGACGACGGCAACAGCCTCAGCAGCCGCCTGCGCCGCCTGCTCAGCCAGGACAGCGCGCGCTGGCCGGACCTGGACGCGGTGGCGGCGCACCTGCACATCAGCCCGCAGACCCTGCGCCGGCACCTGCGCGAGGAAGGCACCAGTTTTCAGGAGCTCAAGGATCAGTTGCGGCGGGATATCGCCATCTATCACTTGGGGCGGGCGGATCTGTCGTTGCAGGCGATCGCCGAGCAACTGGGGTTTTCCGAACCGTCGGCGTTTCACCGGGCGTTCAAGAAGTGGACGGGGCTGACGCCGGGGGCCTACCGGGCGCAGGAGCATTGAGCCCCGCGGCGAACGGACATGGGTCATCGCCAGCAGGCTGGCTCCCACAAAGTCCAGTGCCGGTCACCCATCTCCCGTGGGAGCCAGCCTGCTGGCGATGAGGCCGGCACGATCAGCCGCTAGACCGCCGGGAAACAAATCCTGAACGCCGCCCCGCCCATCGGCGAATCCCCCAGGGTCAGCTTCGCGCTGTAGCTCTCGATGATGTCCTTGACCACCGCCAGGCCGATGCCCTGCCCCGGATGCTGACGGTCCAGCCGCTCGCCGCGCTCCAGGATCCGCGCGCGCTGATCCTGCGGCACGCCGGGCCCGTCGTCCTCCACGCACAGCTCGACCCCGGCCAGGCTCTCGCACACGCTGATGCGCACCTCGCCCAGGCACAGGCGATAGGCGTTCTCCAGCAGGTTGCCCATCATTTCCAGCAACGCGCCCTGCTCGATCGGCACATAGCAGTGCTCGGGCAGGTCGAAGGCGACCCGCACACGCTTGTCTCGGTAGACCTTGTCCAGGGTGTCGCACAGGCTCTGCAGCACCGGGCGCAGGCGCACCTGATGGCGCACCAGCCCGCTCTTGCGCAGGCTGGCCCGCTGCAGCTGGTAGCTGATCTGCTGGCTCATGCGTTCGATCTGGCTCTGCAGCACCCAGGCCTGATCCCGGTCCTGCGGGCGCTGGGCCATGTCTTCGCTGACGCCCTGCAGCACCGCCAGCGGGGTCTTCAGGCTGTGGGCCAGGTCGTCGAGGGAATCGCGGTAGCGGCTGCGCTGCTGGCGTTCGCTGTGCAGCAGGCGGTTGAGCGAGCCGGTCAGGCGCAGCAGTTCGCGCGGGTGCTGTTCGCTGAGGCTCTCGCGGGTGCCGCTTTCGATTTCGTCCAGCTCCTGGCTGAGCCGGCGCAGGGCCTTGAGGCCCCAGGTCAGGCCGATCCACAGCAGCGCCAGCAGCACCAGCAACGCGGCGCCGAAGCCCAGATAGAGATTTTCGCGCAGGCCTTCGAGGGTGGTTTCGTACTCGCGCACCGGTTGCAGGGCGACGATGCTGAACGCCGCGCTCTTGCCGCCCAGCAGCTTGACCTCGACGTCGTAGACGAAGAACTCCTGGCCGTTGCTCTCGCGGATCCGCGCGAACTCGTTGCCGAGCCCGTCGTAGCGCGGCTTGTAGTTGATCTGCTCTTCCTGGGTCGCCTTGGAGCGCCAGACCAGATGCCCTTCGCGGTCGTAGATGTAGCCCAGCAGGCGGAAGTCGGCGAGGTTGAAGCGCTCGTCCGGCAACTGCGTCGGCATCACCAGGCGGCCGTTCTCCACGCGTGCGGCGGAGATCAGCGTGGTGACGTCCGACGCCAGGCGCTGCTCGATCGAGTCCTGCAGCGCCAGGCTGAACGCGCCCTGCATCGCCGGCAGCAGGGCGAGCATGAACAGCACCGCCAACGTCGTGGCGGCGAGCATCAAACGGACGCGAAGGGAGCGGATCAAGTGCAGCGCTCGTTGAACAGGTAGCCCAGGCCGCGCACGGTGTCGATCGGCTTGAACCCGGCCGGGCCTTCCAGTTTGCGGCGCAGGCGGCCGACCAGCACTTCGATCACGTTCGGATCGCGCTCGTCGTCATCCGGGTACAGCTGCTCCATGAGGCGGTCCTTGGGCACCACCTGCTGATGGTGGCGCATCAGGTATTCGAGGATCCGGTACTCGTAGGCGGTCAGCGCCAGCGGCTTTTCGTCGAGGGTCGCCTGCTTGCGGTTCAGGTCCAGCAGCAGCGGGCCGGCGACGATGGTCGACTGGGTGAACCCGCTGGAGCGGCGCAGCAGCGCATTGAGGCGCGCTTCGAGCTCCTCGAACTGGAACGGCTTGACCACGTAGTCGTCGGCGCCGGCGGCCAGGCCTTCGACCTTGTCCTGCCAGTTGCCGCGGGCGGTGAGGATCAGGATCGGGAACGCCTTGCCGCCCGAGCGCAGCTGGCGGATCAGGTCGAGCCCGCCCATGCCCGGCAGGCCGAGGTCGATCACCGCCAGATCGAAGTTGAACTGGCCGGTCTGGTACAGCGCCTCCTCGGCGTTGGCCACGGACTCGACCACATGGCCGCTTTCCGTGAGGCGGGTTTGCAGGTGATGGCGCAGCAGCGCTTCATCTTCGACGACCAACAGCTTCATGACCTTCTCCCAGTCAATCGATATTTCCGGACACAACAGGTGGAAGCCAGCCCGCTGGCGAGGGCGATCCGGCAGCCGACAAAGGGTCGACCGTCAGGACGCCATCGCCAGCAGGCTGGCTCCCACAGGGCTTTGCAGTCAACCGCGCCTCAGAAAGCGTAGTTGGCCGACAGGTACGTCTGGGCGCTGCTGGTCAAGTCCAGCGAGCCCTGCTTGCTGCCGCCGCGCTCGCTCATCTCGGTGCTGGCGTTGCTGCGCAGGTAACGGTAACCGAGTTCCACCGAGGTGTTCTGCGACACTTGCTGCAACACACCGAACTGGCCGCCGACCGCGTAACCGATGTCGCTGTCGTGGCTGAAGCCCGGGGAATTCTGGCTCAGCTTGGTCAGGCCGGCGGTGGCGCCGCCGAACAGTTTGGTGCTGTCGCCCACCGGATAGAACAGATCGTAGCTGCCGAGCAGGTTTTCCTGGCGCAGTTTAATGCCATTGTGCGAACCGGACACGGTGTCGTAGGTGGCGTAGTAGCGGCCCTGGCTGTTTTGCTGACCCAGGCGCACGCCCCAGGTGTTGTCCTTGCCGATCACGCCGTCGGCGTCCGGGTGGCCCAGGTTCTCGTTCAGGGCGTTGGACTTCTTCACTTTGTCGCTGGTCTGGCCGAACGTCAGGCCGGCGAAGTTGGAGGTGGTGTCGGCATGGGCGGCGATGCTTGCGCTCATGACGGTGAAAGCCAGCAGCAGTTTGTTCAAACGAGTCATAGGGTGTTCCTCATGTGTGCTCTTCGGGTATGGCGCAAGGTTAACGGCCCTCCCCTGTACCGCCCCTGAACGCTCTCTGAACCTGCGCTGAACCAAATGGACTAGGCTGTCTTGACCCCTTTTTGTCAGGAGACCCGACCATGCGCCTGTTCCTCGCCCTCGCCCTGCTCCTCGCCAGCGGTTTCAGCCAGGCGGCGATCAAGACCCAGGAAATCCCTTACCAGAGCGCCGACGGCACCCGGCTGATCGGCTACTACGCCTACGACGACGCCCTCAAGGGCCCGCGCCCGGGCGTGGTGGTGGTGCATGAATGGTGGGGGCTGAACGACTACGCCAAGCGCCGCGCCCGCGACCTCGCCGGGCTGGGCTACAGCGCCCTGGCCATCGACATGTACGGCGACGGCAAGAACACCGAGCACCCGAAAGACGCCATGGCCTTCATGCAGGCGGCGCTCAAGGACAGCGCGGCGGCGGGAGCGCGGTTCCAGGCCGGCCTCGACCTCTTGAAGAAACAGCCGCAGACCGATCCGCAAAAGCTGGCGGCCATCGGTTACTGCTTCGGCGGCGGCGTGGTGCTGAATGCCGCGCGCCAAGGCGTGCCGCTGGCCGGCGTGGTGAGTTTCCACGGCTCCCTCGCCACCAGCACCCCGGCCACGCCCGGCAGCGTCAAGGCGAAGATCCTCGTCGAGCACGGCGCGCTGGACAGCATGGTCACCCAAGACAACGTCGCGGCCTTCAAGGCGGAAATGGACAAGGCCAAAGCCGACTACCGCTTCGTCAGCCTCGACGGCGCCAAGCACGGCTTCAGCAACCCCGACGCCGACCGCCTGAGCCACGGCGACCATGGCGGCCCGGACATCGGCTACAACAAGGCCGCCGATGAAAAGTCCTGGGCGGACATGCAGGCTTTCTTCAAGAAGCTCTTCGGCTGATCCCTCCCGTGGCGAGGGAGCTCGCTCCCGTTGGGCCGCGAAGCGGCCCCTGGCTTTCGGGCCGCTGCGCGTCCTGGCGGGACGGCGCGACGATTCGACAAGCGCCCTCGCCACAGGACACGTGCCGCTTTCCAGTGCCGGCGCCACCCGGCAAAATGCCTCCCATGAATGCCGATCCCCTGCTCCCCGCCTGCTGCTCCGCGCTCGACGCCCATTGGCCGTTGCCCACGGCGCTGCCCGACACCGTGCTGCTGAGCACCCGTTTCGACCCGTCACGCCTGCTCGGCGATGACTTTGCCCGCGCCGCCATCGAGCCCCCGCCGAGCATCCAGCGCTCGGTGGCCAAGCGTCAGGCGGAGTTTCTGGCCGGCCGCCTCTGCGCCCGCGCTGCGCTCCAGCAGTTGGAAGGCATAAGCGTGGTGCCGGCCATCGGCGAGGACCGTGCCCCGGTGTGGCCGGCGCACATCACCGGCTCGATCACCCACGGCACCGGCCGCGCGGCGGCGATCGTCGCCCACAAGCGGCATTGGCGCGGGCTGGGCATGGACCTGGAAAACCTGCTCGACGCCGAACGGGCCGAGCGCCTGGCCGGGGAAATCCTCACGCCGCCGGAACTGCAGCGCATGGCCGCCGGGCCTCGTGATCAGGTGGCGTTGTGGGTGACGATGACGTTTTCGGTGAAGGAAAGCCTGTTCAAGGCGCTGTATCCGATCGTGCGGCAGCGCTTCTACTTCGAGCATGCCGAAGTGCTGGAGTGGACACCGGAAGGCGCCGTGCGGTTGCGCCTGTTGACGGACCTGTCCGGCGAATGGCGCAACGGAACGGAACTGGATGCACAGTTCGGGATGCAGGACGGACAGTTGCTGAGCCTGGTCAGCATTCCCGCCTGAAGGCTTGCGCCCTCACCGACGCCATCGCCAGCAGGCTGGCTCCCACAGGTTTCTGCGGTGAGATGCAGGAGCGAGCCTGCTCGCGATGAGGCCGGCACCCTCCATAAAACGGTGGGAGCCAGCCTGCTGGCGATGGCGACGGCAGCTTCACCGCAAGACCTAGCGCCGTTCCTGATTGCGCGGCCAGCTCAGGCTGAAGCACGCCCCGCCCAGGCTCTTGCTCTTGCCGATCAGCGCCCGGCCATCGTGCCAGTGGATGATCCGCCGCACGATCGACAGGCCCAGCCCATGCCCGCCGGACGCCCGCGTGCGGCTGTCGTCCAGGCGCAGGAACGGGGTGAAGATCTTCTCCCACGCGGCCTCCGGCACCCCGGGGCCGTCGTCCTCGACGTCCACCCGGCAGCGCAGCTGCCCCACCTGATAGCTCACCGTGACCTTCGAGCGCGCATGCCGCATCGCGTTGCGCACCAGGTTCTGCAGCGCCCGGTGCAGGTAGCGCGGCTCGGCCTCGACCCAGGCATCGTCGCAGTCGGCCGCCGACAGGCACAGGCCGCGCTGCACCGTGACCTCGGCACGCAGCGGCGCCAACTCGGCGATCACCTGATTGACCAACGCGTCGAGGTCGATGCGCTGGAAGGTCAGCGCCGGCGAGCCCTGCTCCAGCCGCGCGTAGGTGAGCATCTCGTCCACCAGCTTGTCGAGGTCCTCGATGTCGTGATCCATGCCCTCGCGGTATTTCTCCAGCGCCTGCGGGGTGGTGGCCGAGCCGATCATCTCCAGCCCGAAACGCAGGCGCGCCACCGGCGTGCGCAGTTCATGGGACACCGCACGCACCAGCTCGCGCTGGATGGCCAACAGTTGCTGCAGGTGCTCGGCCATGCCGTTGAACGCCGCCGCCAACTTGCCCACCGAGTCGGCGCCCCGCGCCGGCACCCGGGTTTCCAGGCTGCCCTTGGCGATGCGCGTGGCCGCGGCCTCCAGGCCCCGCAGGCGCCGTTCGAGCTGGCGCACCAGCAAATAGACGATCAGGCCGATCAGGGTCAGCCCGAGGGCGGCGATCAGCACCAGCCACTCCGGCGGATAGGGGTTCATCTGGTACAGCGGCCCGATCTCCAGCACCCACGGCGTGCCGACCATGCCGGCGAACACCCGGATCGAGTCGCCGCCCTTGCCCAGCGCCATCACCGTGTCGCCTTCCGAGACGCGGCGGCTCTGGTCTTCGTCCATGTCGGCGTCCTGCACCGTGACCAGCCGCAGGTCGAAGCCGAAGCCCTTGTCGTCCTTCAATTGCGCCAGCCGCTTGGGCTGCTCGCCCACCGGCACCCGCACCAGTTCATCGGCCAGCAGATAGATGGTCGCCCGCGCCAGTTGCTCGCTGATCTGCTGCACGTCGCCGGTGAGCACCAGTTGCTCCTTGTTGCTGACCAGCCGGTAGACCCGCGCCGCGTGCGGCCCGGTCTGCTCCACCAGGGCCTGGCCGCGCAGCACGCGGGTGCGCTGGGTCAGGTCGAGGTCGGTCTGGGCGAAGGTCTTCAGCGCCAGCGGAATGCCCAGCAGCCGCTCCCACACCAGCAAGGCGCGATGGCGTTCGGTTTCGTTCATCGGTTGCAGGTTGTCGGCCATCAGCGAAAAGGTGCCGTGGGCCAGGCGCTCGCGGTACTGCTCGCTGCGCACCTGGTTGAGCAGGTGCAGGGCCAGCACGCCGAGCACCGCCACCAGGATCAGCGCGGCGCACATGCCGCCGTAGATGCGCAGGAAGATCGAATTCACAGCGGCAGTTCTGCGCAGGCTTCCGGCACGAACAGGTAGCCTTTGCTGCGCACGGTCTTGATCAGCCGCGGATGGTCCGGGTCATCGCCGATCTTGGGGCGGATCCGCGAGATGCGCACATCGATCGAACGGTCCTGGCCGTCGTAGCCGATGCCGCGCAGCGCGGTGAAGATTTCCTCCCGGGAGAGGATCCGCCCGGCGTTGGACACCAGCAGCCAGAGCAGGTCGAACTCGGCGCTGGTCAGTTCGATGCCGCTGTCGCCCAGCCAGGCTTCGCGCAGCGCGCTGTCCACCACCAGGGGGCCGAACTGCAGGCGGCGCGCCTTCTCCGCCGCCGGCTCCGGCGTTTCGCTGCGCCGCAGCAGCGCCTGGATGCGGGCCAGCAGCAGGCGCGGACGCACCGGTTTGCAGACGTAGTCGTCGGCGCCCAGGTCCAGGCCCAGGATCTGGTCGGCGTCATCGGTGCGCGCCGTGAGCATCAGGATCGGCCCGTCGTAGCGGTCGCGCACCTTGCGGCAGATGCTCAGGCCGTCTTCGCCTGGGAGCATCAGGTCGAGGATCACCAGGTCCGGCTGCTCCTTGACGATCCGCGCCGCCGCCAGGGCGCCATTGCCTTCGATCTCCACCCGCAAACCGTTGGCCTGCAGGTATTCGCGGGTCAGTTCGGCCAGACGCTGGTCGTCCTCGACTATCAATACCTGCCAGGCTTCTTGCTCCACGGGTGACCTCTGCTAGCCGATGCTGCCTATATAAGGAAAGGTTGTCCCTGCGGAAAACCTCAGGATCCTCCCGTCTTTTTGTCATCTTCCGGGAGTAAAAGAATGCTTGCGCACGGGCCGATTGTATAAACGCCGACCGGCAGGAACACAAGTCGGCAAATGCGTCTGGACACCGTGTTTTTTTGTGATAGGGTTCGCGCCCTCAAAAATTTGCGGCAGCCAAATTCTGCGGCGGAAAACAGTGACAAACGGTCCGGCTCAGCAGGGTCGCGGCCTACACGCGAATTCGAGATTTCCCACACAATTTACGCACAGGGTTATCCACAGGTAGTACGTTGCAATCCCTCCCCAAAACGCATTATCTTGTAGCCCGCGCGCAAAAAAACCCTAGATGTTGGGGTTGGCGCCCAAAACCCAAACACAAGTCCGACAGTGAATTCAAGGCTTTTTATTGCCATTGTCGGGTTGAACCAAACGATTTTTCAGAAGCCCAAACCGCGCCTGCGGATGGCAACCGTTTTTCAGCCGTTCACGGCGATGACGGTACGGGAGTTGCAGTCAAGAACGGCCCCCGGAACGGAATGCGGTTTCACGCGCACCGCGCGGACCGAAGACTTCGGCATGGAAGCGGCGCCCACAAGGCCCCTTCCTGAACTGTCCCGAAGTCGTTATGCCCGGCCCTTGCCGGTTGTAGTGCTTCAGGACGGAACGGTGGGCACCGAGACGGTGCCCAAACAAACATAGAGAACGTGGAGACACCCATGCAAACCGACACAACTCGCGAGAACCCGCAGGGCACCTTGCCGCAGGCCGCCGATTCGAATTCGGATCTGGCCGCCACCGCGCCTGGCCATCTGCGCGTGATCAAGCGTAACGGCACTGTCGTTCCTTACACCGATGACAAGATCACCGTCGCTATCACCAAAGCGTTCCTCGCAGTTGAGGGCGGCACCGCTGCCGCCTCGTCGCGAATCCACGACACCGTCGCCCGCCTGACCGAACAGGTCACCGCGACCTTCAAGCGCCGCATGCCGTCGGGCGGCACCATCCACATCGAAGAGATCCAGGACCAGGTCGAACTGGCCCTGATGCGCGCCGGCGAGCAGAAAGTCGCCCGTGACTACGTGATCTACCGCGACGCCCGCTCCAAGGAGCGCGCCACCCGCACCACCGCCGAAGCCCCGGTGCAGGCTCACCCGTCGATCCGCATCACCCGCGCCGACGGCAGCCTGGCGCCGCTGGACATGGGCCGCCTGAGCACCATCGTCAGCGAAGCCTGCGAAGGCCTGGAAGAAGTCGACGGCGAGCTGATCCAGCGCGAGACCCTGAAGAACCTGTACGACGGCGTGGCCCTGAACGACGTCAACACCGCCCTGGTGATGACCGCCCGCACCCTGGTCGAGCGCGAGCCGAACTACTCGTTCGTCACCGCCCGCCTTTTGATGGACACCCTGCGCGCCGAAGGCCTGGGCTTCCTGGGCGTCGCCGAGAGCGCGACCCACCACGAGATGGCCGACCTGTACGCCAAGGCCCTGCCGGCCTACGTCGCCAAGGGCATCGAGTTCGAACTGCTGAACCCTGTGCTGGCCGACTTCGACCTGGAGAAACTGGGCAAGGCGATCAACCACGAGCGCGACCAGCAGTTCACCTACCTGGGCCTGCAGACCCTCTACGACCGCTACTTCATCCACAAGGACGGCGTGCGCTTCGAACTGCCGCAGATCTTCTTCATGCGCGTGGCCATGGGCCTGGCCATCGAAGAGAAGCAGAAAGAAGACCGCGCGATCGAGTTCTACAACCTGCTGTCGTCCTTCGACTACATGGCGTCGACCCCGACCCTGTTCAACGCCGGCACCCTGCGTCCGCAGCTGTCGAGCTGCTACCTGACCACCGTTCCGGACGACCTGTCGGGCATCTACGGCGCGATCCACGACAACGCCATGCTGTCCAAGTTCGCCGGCGGCCTGGGCAACGACTGGACCCCGGTGCGTGCGCTGGGCTCGTACATCAAGGGCACCAACGGCAAGTCGCAAGGCGTCGTGCCGTTCCTCAAGGTGGTGAACGACACCGCCGTGGCCGTGAACCAGGGCGGCAAGCGCAAGGGCGCTGTCTGTGCGTACCTGGAAACCTGGCACATGGACATCGAAGAGTTCATCGAGCTGCGCAAGAACACCGGTGACGACCGTCGCCGCACCCACGACATGAACACCGCCAACTGGATCCCGGACCTGTTCATGAAGCGCGTCTTCGACGACGGCAAGTGGACCCTGTTCTCGCCGTCCGAAGTGCCGGACCTGCACGACCTGACCGGCACCGCCTTCGAAGAGCGCTACGAGTACTACGAAGCCCTGACCGAGTACCCGGGCAAGATCAAGCTGTTCAAGACCATCCAGGCCAAAGACCTGTGGCGCAAGATGCTCTCGATGCTGTTCGAGACCGGCCACCCGTGGCTGACCTTCAAGGATCCGTGCAACCTGCGCAGCCCGCAGCAGCACGTGGGCGTCGTGCACAGCTCGAACCTGTGCACCGAGATCACCCTGAACACAAACAATGACGAGAACGCGGTCTGCAACCTGTGCTCGATCAACCTGACGAACCACAT